>JBBSCV010000033.1:0-17694 GCA_038249925.1 Burkholderiales bacterium | reverse complement strand
GGGGGCCTTATTTCACCCAGGTATTGAGCTGGATGATCGGCATCAGAACCGCCAGCATGATGACGATCACCACGCCGCCCATGCCGACGATCAGCAGCGGCTCGAGAATGGTGGCCGCAGCCAGCGCACGGCGCTGCACTTCGGCCGACATCTGGGTCGACGCGCGCTGCAGCATCTGCGGCAACTGCCCGGTCTGCTCACCCAGGCGCGCAAACATCGCCAGCAGCCCCGGGAAGCGCTTCTTGCCTGCCAGCGCGCTGGCCAGCGGCGCGCCTTCACGCACCTGCACCAGCGCGTCCAGGGCGTCGGCCCGCATGGCACGGTTGCCCAGAGTCTCAGCCGCCGCTTGCAGCGCCTTCAGGATGGGCACGCCCGCTCCCGCCAGCATGGCCAGCGTGCCCCCGAAACGCGCCGCGTTGTAGCCGCGCGCCAGGCGGCCGAAGATCGGCAGGTTCAGCAGAGCGGCATCGCTGCGCTCACGAAAGCCTTCGTTGCGCCGCGCCAGCAACAGCGCCGTGATGCCGCCCGCCGTGACCAGCGCCACCGCCCAGCCCCAGCTGCGCACGAAACTGCTCAAGCCCAACATGGCCACGGTCAGGAAGGGCAGTGCGCGCTTGCCGGTGCTGAAGACGTTGGCGATCTGCGGCACCACGAAAGTGACCAGCACGATGACGATGATCAAGGCCACCAGCGAAACGATGGCCGGGTAGAGCATCGCGCCCAGCACCTTGGCGCGCAGCGCCTGGCGCTCTTCCAGGTCGTCGGCCAGGCGTTCCAGCACAGCGCCCAGGGCGCCGCTTTGTTCGCCCGCAGCCACCACGGCGCGGTAGATGTCGTCGAACTCGCGCGGTGCCGTGGCCAGCGCACGCGCAAAAGAACTGCCGGCGTTGACCTCGCTCTTCATGTGCGCCACCAGCTCACGCTGGCGCGGGTTCTCGGCCTCGTCTGCCAGCGCCGTGAGAGCGCGTTCCAGCGGCAGGCCAGAGCCCACCAGGCCGGCCAGCTGACGTGTCCACACCGCCAGACCGGTGGCCGAAAACACGCGCCGCGTGAAGCTCGCCGAGGCGCGGGTGTCGGTGGCGCTCATCGTGACCGGCGTGACCGCCAGCGGCACCAGCTCACGCCCGCGCAGCTGCTGGCGCGCTGCCTTGGCGTTGTCGGCTTCCAGCAGGCCGCTCTGGGCCTTGCCGGCGACGTCGAGGGCTTCGAAACGGTAGGCGGGCATGGGTTTGCGGTCCTAGTCCCGGGTGACCCGGATGACTTCTTCCAGCGACGTGATGCCCTGGCGCACCAGCCGGTCGCCATCTTCGCGCATGCTCTTCAGCCCTGCCGCTCGCGCGGCTGCCACCAGTTCCTGTTCGGGCGCGCGGTTGTGCACCAACGTCTGCACGTGCTCGTCCACCCGCATCAACTCATACACGCCGGTGCGGCCCTTGTAGCCCGTCATGCCGCACTTCGCGCAGCCCACGGGGTGCCAGCGCGGCTGGCCGTCTTCACCGTCGTCACCCTGCTTCTTGCAATGCGGGCACAGCTTGCGCACCAGCCGCTGTGCCAGCACGCCGAGCAGGCTGCTGCTGAGCAGGAACGGCTCGACCCCCATGTCGATGAGGCGGGTGACGCTGCTCGGCGCGTCGTTCGTGTGCACCGTGGCCAGCACCAGGTGGCCGGTGAGGCTGGCCTGGATGGCGATGCTGGCGGTTTCGTAGTCGCGAATCTCGCCGATCATGATGACGTCCGGGTCTTGCCGCAGGATGGCGCGCAGCGCCTTGGCGAAGGTCAGGTCGATCTTCGGGTTGACCTGCGTCTGCCCGATGCCGGCCAGTTCGTATTCCACCGGGTCTTCCACGGTCAGCACGTTGGTGGTGGCGGTGTCCACACGGCCCAGGCTGGCGTAGAGCGTGGTGGTCTTGCCGCTGCCCGTGGGCCCGGTAACGAGCACGATGCCGTGCGGCTGCTGAATGAGCCGCGCGTAGCTGCTCAGCGCCTCGCCGTCCATGCCCAGGCCTTCGAGCGTGAACTTCGATTCCGATTTATCCAGCAGGCGCAGCACGGCGCGTTCGCCGTGCGAAGAAGGCAGCGTGCTGACGCGCACGTCGATGGCGCGGCCGCCGATGCGCAGGGAAATGCGGCCGTCCTGCGGCAAGCGCTTTTCGGCGATGTCGAGCTCGGCCATGATCTTCAGCCGGCTGATCAGCGCCGCATGCAGCGCCTTGTTGGGCTTCACCACCTCGCGCAGCGTGCCGTCGACGCGAAAACGCACGCTGCTGCTGCGTTCGTAGGGTTCGATGTGGATGTCGCTCGCGCCGTCCTTCGCGGCCTGGGTCAGCAGCGCGTTCAACATGCGGATGATGGGCGCGTCGTCGGCCGCTTCCAGCAGGTCTTCCACCGCCGGCAGCTCTTGCATCATGCGGCTCAGGTCGACACCGCTTTCGACCTCGCCGATGACGGCCGCAGCGCTGCTCTCGCCGCCGGCATAGGCCGATGCGATGCGCTGCACGAGCGTGCTGCTGCCTTCACGCTCGAAGCTGGCGACGTCGAACAGGCGTGCCACTTCGGCCAGAGCCGAAGGCGGCGTCGTCTCCGCAGCCCACAAGGAAAGCTGGTCGCCGTCGTCTTCCAGCAGCAGTGTGTGCGCCTTGGCAAAGCTGTAGGGCAGCGGGTGTCGCACGGCCATGGTGGCGGTCTTTCAGGACCTGGGCGCGGGGGCCGCAGGTGTCAAAGGCGCCATGGGTGCCACTGACGATGCCGGCACCTCCGTGGTCGGCGCCTGGGCAGGCAGTGGTGCCAGCGGTTCGCTGCTCGCCGGTCGCGGCGGCAGCACGGGCGATTCATTGATCGGCATCAGCACGCTGGGCTGCGGCTGCGTGGTCTGCTGCTGGCCGCGAATCTGGTCGTAGCGGTCGGCCGAGAAGCGGTTGGCGGCATCGGCGTCGCGCATCACGACGGGCCGCAGGAAGACCATCAGGTTGGTGCGCCGGCGTTCGCGGCTTTCGCTGCGGAACAGCGCACCCAGCCACGGGATGTCACCCAGCAGCGGCACCTTGCTCTTGTTGGTGATGAAGCGGTCTTCGATCAGGCCGCCCAGCACGAGGATGGCGCCGTCGTCCACCACCACGGTGTTTTCGATGCTGCGCTTGGTGGTGCTGGGGCCGGCGTTGGTGGTGCCGGCGGCCGTGTCCTGCTTGACGCTGCTTTGTTCCTGGAAGATGGTCATGCGCACCGCGCCGCCTTCGCCGATCTGCGGGCGTATGCGCAGCGTGATGCCGACGTCCTTGCGCTCGATGGTCTGGAAGGGGTTGGTGGTGCCGCTGCTGCCGCCGGCGCCGGTGAACTGGCCGGTGATGAAGGGCACGTTTTCGCCGACGACGATCTTGGCCTCTTCGTTGTCCAGCGTGATGAGGTTCGGGGTGCTGACGATGTTGGTCTCGGCCTGGCTTTGCAGCGCGCGAGCAATGGCGGCCAGCGTGGTGACGCCGTTGTAGGCGCGCAGCAGGCCCAGGTTGAAACCCTGGCCGACGTTGATCTGGCCCTGCACCGCACCAGTGTTGACGCTGATGATGTTGCCGGCGCCACCGGCGGGCGTGAAGTTGGTGCCGGCCACGAGGCCCGTTCTGTCGCCGCTCTGGCCCAGCAGCCCCTGCCACTGGAAACCGAAGTCGGCGGCGTCGCCGGCGGCCACCTCGACGATCATGCTTTCGATGTAGACCTGCGCACGGCGCGTGTCGAGCTGGTCGATCAGCGCGCGAACTTGTTTGTAAAGTGGTTCGGGCGCCGTGATGATGAGCGAGTTGGTCGCCGGGTCGGCCTGTATGAAGCCGCCGGTGCTGACCTGCGCCGGGGCTGAAATGCCGCCACCGCCGCCAGAGCCGGCAGCCGTGCCGCCGCTTCCCGACTGGCTGGGCTGCGTGGGGGGGGGCGTCGAGACACCGCCCCCGCCTCCCGATGCGCCTGAGCCGCCCGCCCCGCCATAGGCGCCGAAGGCCGCACGCACCACGGTGGCCAGGCGCACGGCATCGGCGTTTTTCAGGTGCACCACCCACATGCCGCCGCCCGGGCCCAGCAGCGTGTTCGGGCGGTCGAGCTGCGCGATGGTGACGCGCACGGCAGCCAGCCGCGCCGGGTTGGCCGCGCGCACCAGCAGTGCGTTGGCGCGCGAATCGGGCAGCACCGTGGTGCCGCCAGAAGCGCCCGGCACGCCCGGCACCTGAGGCCCAGCCGAGGCATCGCTCAGGCGCTGCACCAGCGGCGCCAGATCGGCGGCCACGGCATGCTGCAGCGGGATGACTTCGACACCGGTGCTCGAGGGCATGTCCAGCGCCGCGATGATGCGGCCGAGGCGCTCGAGGTTGCCCGCGTAGTCGGTGATGACGAGCGCGTTGCTCGTCGGGCTGGCGTTGATGGTGTTGTTGGCGCTGATCAGCGGCCGCAGGATGGGCACGAGGTTGTTCGGGCTCTCGTGGCGCAGCGTGAAGATCTGCGTGATCACCTGGTCGCCCTTGGGGGCACCCGGAGCCGTCTCACCGATGGTCACCGTGCCGGTCTGCAGCTTGGCATCGGCCTCGGGCACCACCTTCAGAAGGCCACCGCTTTCCACCACCGCAAAGCCCAAGCCGCGCAGCGCGCTCTGGTAGCTCTGCCAGGCCTGGTTCACGCTCTGCGGCTGTTCGCTGTAGACGGTGATGCTGCCCTTCACGCGCGGGTCGACGACGATGGCGCGGCCGATCATCGCGGCGAAGGCGCGTGTGACACCGTCGATGTCGGCGTTGACGAAATTCACCGTCACCGGCGCGCGCGAACGCGTGGACAGGTTCTGCGCCTCGCCAGGCAGCTGGGCCATCAAGGCCAGGGCCAGCGCGCAGCGGCCGAGTTGCCGAAAGTTCATGCTCATCCTATGGAAATGAGGGAGACCGCGCCCTGGCGCCGCCCGATGATGTTCAGCAGATTGCCGAGCGCCGCCTCGAAGCCCACCGAGGCGCTGGCCTGGCCCCTGAAGCGCAGCCGTGAAGCCGCGCCGGCACCGAGCAGTTGCCCGCTGCCCGAAAGCTGCAACGCGCCTTCAGTGGTGACGAGCTGCAGCTGCGCGGCTTCGTCCGCGGCGGCGTCGTTGCTCAGCGTCATGCGGTAGCTGCCCAGGCTGTCCAACGTGGACAAGCGCGAGGCCAGCGTGGCCAGCGTCAGCTCCAGGCGGCCGCTGAAACGCCAGCGGCCTTGCACCTGTTCCAGCGCCAGGCCAGGGCTGCTGAGTTGCAGCGTGCCGGTGGGCTGCAAGGTGTTCCAGGGCGTGCCCAGACCCACCAGCCACGAAGCGGGCCACTGGCCCAGGCTGCGGCTGGCGCCGGCTGGCGCAGCGGCGCTGGCAGGCAATTCCAGGCGCAGACGGCCGAGGCCCGGCGCCAGGCGCAGAAGCAGTTCGCCGTTCAGGCAGCAGGCTTGCGTTGCGCGCACGGCCAGGCCGAGGTTCTGCGGCTGAAGGCGCAGCTGCCAGTGCAGGCGGTCGGGCAAGGCGCTGGCGTCGCGGCTGCCTTCACCACCGGTCAGCACCAGCACGGCATTGCCGTTCCACAGCGTGCCGCGTGCATCGGCCAGCAGCAGGCGCTGGTCGGTGGCCGAGGCCACTGCGCCCGCCAGCCAGGCGGCAGGCGCGTTCAGCACCAGGGCGACGAGTGCCCCGACGGCGGCACCGCCGAAGGCCCAGGCGTTCACCCGAGAACCGGCCCAGCCGCTCGTGCGGCCATCGGCCCGGCGCGTCACGGTGCGCCCCCGATCGCCACCACCAGCGTGCCGCTGAAGCCGGCGCCACTGCGCAGCAGGCTGGCTTCCACCGGCCTGGCGCGCGCGCCGGACCGCGCCTCGGCCAGCCAGTCGCGCAGTTGTCCGGTGGCCACGCCGTTGAGCGTGAGCACGGCGCGGTCGCCCTGCAGCGAAAGCTTGGCTTGCTCGCCCAGGCGTTCGGTGGCCGCGCGCAAGGCAGCCGCCGCCTGTTCGCTGCTGACGGGCGGTGTGCTGCGCAGTTCGTCGGCCTCGGCGGCCAGACGCTGCATCCCGCGCAACTGCGCTTCGGCGGCTTCGATCTGGGCCGGCGCGCTGCGCAGCGTGCGCAGCGCCGGCTGCAATGCCAGCCACCACAGCAGCGCTGCACACAGCAGGGCGGCGGCCCACAGCAGCAGGCGGCGGTCGCGGGCGGGCAACGTCCGCCACCACTGGCGCGCTGGCGCCAGAGCGGCCGGCAGTCCGGTCGGGGCTGATGAATTCATCGGCGTGCTCATTGCCGGGCTTTCGTGGCCGG
This sequence comes from Burkholderiales bacterium, assembly GCA_038249925.1. Classification (GTDB taxonomy): domain Bacteria; phylum Pseudomonadota; class Gammaproteobacteria; order Burkholderiales; family Burkholderiaceae_C; genus Rubrivivax. The sequence continues at coordinate 11,408 of JBBSCV010000033.1, read as the reverse complement.
CGCCTGACGCGCCAGCACCAGCCGGCCTTCATTCAATTCAGCCACCACGGTGCTGCCACGCAGGCGGTCTTGCAGCTGGCTGAGCTGCGGCGCGGCAAAACCCGGCACGCTCAGGCTCAGCCGGCTGCCGTCGTAGTTCAGCGTCTGCACCGGGCCCTGGCCGTCGGGCCAGGCGGCGGCGGCCGCGCCCATCAATGCTTCCAGGTCACCGTCGCCCGGGCGGCCGGCGGCTGCGCGCAGGCGTTCGGTTTCGCGCTGCATCTGCAAGGGCGCGTCCAGCACCACACGCACGCCGGGGTGCGTGGTGGTGAGCAGGGTCTTCATTTCGGCACGGCGCTCATCCAGCGCCTGGCGCTGCTGCCAGGCGTGCACGTTCAGGCCCAGCAGCTGCACGCCGACCAGCACCGCCAGCCCCACGCGCACCGGGCGCCATTCGCGACTGAGCAAGCGCTGCCCCACGCCGCGCAGGGCACGCGTGCCACGCGTGCGCGCGGCCAGGTCGAACTGGCGCAGATTGGTGCCGCCCTGGGCAGCTTCCAACGCGCGCTCGGCCTCGGTCATCAAGGACACGGGCGCGCCCAGCCAGTGCTCGGCTGCGGCGGCTGCCGCCGGCGTCGCTGTCCAGCGCGCGGCCTCGGCGCTGGTGTCGGGCTGCAAGGCCCTGGCAAGAGCACCGGTCAGGCGCACTGTGGTCACACCATCGGGGCGTGCCAGCGTCAGCAGCGGCAGCGCTTCGCCGGCGTCTTCGGTGGTGTGAAAGTGGCCGCGCGCCAGTTCACCCGCCGCGGGCGGCGCTGCCGGCACCACCACGCGCTCGACCACCAGGCCCGCCGCCTCCAGCGCGGCCAGGGCCGCCGCCAGGCGCGGGCGGTGCGTCACGGCCACCCAGCCCGGCTGGCCGCCGACGCTGCCTTCGGCCACCGCGAAGTGCAGGTTCTCGTCTTCTTCCAGCAGCGCCTCTTCCATCACGCCCAGCAACGCGGCGCGCAGGCGTGCCGGCGGCGCCTTGGGGATGTCGATGCGGTGCCAGCTGACATCGCCCTCGGCCAGCACCAGCACCACCTGCGCAGCGCGCGGCAGCAAGGCCGGTGCAGCAGTGCCCTGCTGTGCCACGCTGCGACCGTCGGTGCTGAAGACGAAAGGCCAGGCCGCAGGCAGCTTCAAGGCCCCGCCGGCCCGCACCGCGTTCGCGGCCGCGTCGGCGCCACCAGCGGTGCGGGCGGCCAAACGTTCACGCGGGGGAAGCAGCAGGGCAAGCAGAGACATCGTCGGGGTCAGGGCGAGATCAACAAGCGGGGTCAGCAACGCCCGCAACAGCAAGCGGCGCGTATTGTGGCCTTGGTGCCGATCGTCATGGCGCCGCAGCCGTGAAGCTGTGACGCTCGCGGCGCCGCACGGTGACGCGGTCGCCGTCGCGCTGCAGCAAGGAACGCTCTTCCAGCACGCGTTCTTCCAGCCGCAAGCGCCCTGACACCAGAAACCAGGAAGAGCTCACGCCGATGCGGCTGCCTTCCACCTTCACGCCCGCAAGCTGCGCTTCGATGTCGGCCAGGCTCTCGAAAGGCTTGCGCTGGCGCACCAGCACCAGACGTTCTGCGGTGCCGAGGTCGATGCCATCGATGGCCGCCAGCAGCACCTCGCGCGGCGCGGTGTTGGCGTTGACGGGCGTCGGCAGCGGCAGCAGTTCCACCCACGGCTCCAGGCGCGCCAGCGTGGCCGCGTCGATGCCCAGCCAGGCCAGGTCGGACAACTGGCCCGGCCGCAGCGGCCGGCTGGCCGGCGCGGTCTCGTCGGCACTGCCACCCTGCGCACGCGCCAGGCCATCGGCAATGCGTTCTGCCGTGTCGCCAGGCGCTCCAGCCAGGTCGGCCAGGCGCTGCAGCGCGGCCACCTGCAAGGGCAGCTGCTTGCCGGCGGGGTCGACCAGGCCGCGCAGGTTGAAGCGCGACTGCGCGTCGACGATGGCGCCGCTGATGAAGGCCTCGGGGCCGCTGTCGGTGTTGTTGTCCTTGTCGGCGGCGAGGAAGGTCGACAGCCGCGCTTCGGCCAGCGGCGTGGCCCAGGGCTCGTCCAGCGAATCGCGCTGCTGGCCACGCTGGCGCGCCTCGCGGCCGTCTTCCTTCAGGATCAGCCGCGCCCAGTCGAGCGCGCCGCTCAAGATCCACGCCGCCTGCGCGCGCGCGCGCTCGGCGGCTTCTACCTGCACAGCGCGTGTCTGCAGCCACACCATGCCACTGGCCACTGTCGTGATGAGGGCGACGATGACCATTGCCAGCAGCAGCGCGGCGCCGTGCTGCTTCGACCCGGAGCGCTGCTGCCTTTTCATGAACCGGCCGGGCCGAGCGCGATGTCGCGCGTGAGCACCTGACCACCCAGCGTGACCTGCAGGCGCACGGCCTCCGGGAGGGCTTCGCGCAGCACCTGTACTACCGTCGGCTGCTGCGAGGCCACCAGATTGCCAGTGGACTGCGCATTGCTCCATTGCCCGTCACGCGCAAAGAAGATTTGCCACTGGCTGGCGTCTTCGGCCAGCAGCACGGTGCCGGGCTCGGTGCCCAGCAGCTGCTGGCTGCGCAGCCAGGCTTCCTGCAGTTCGCCGGTGTTCGCAAGCGTCGGGCCTGCCCAGCGCTGCCACTGGTTGTTGCGCACCGCCCAGGCCACCAGCTGCACGCCGCCCTCACTGCGCCGCGTCAGGCGCAGCGTCTGGCCGTCGAAGGCCAGCGCCGGCACGGCTTCGGTGTCGTGCACGGCTTGCAGATCTTGTTCCCATTGCGTCAGCACCGTGGCCAGGCGCACCGTGCGGTCGACACGGGCCTGACTGTCGTCACGCGCGCGCAGCACGCCGTCCAGCGCCTGCCAGGCCAGGCCGGCCAGGATTGCCATCACCAGCAGCGCCACCAGCACTTCCACGAGCGTGAAGCCGGCGCTGCGGCGCCGCGACGCAAGCTGCCGTGACTTCATGGCCGCGGCAGCACGGTGGACAGCGTCAGGAGCTGCCGGCCTTCGCTGTCGTTCACGACCGCATCGACGCGGCGGAAGTTCGGGTTCGGCGTGGGCCGCGTCTGCAGCTGGCCGGGGTAGCTGCGGCCGAGCTGTTCGCAAGTGAAATCGGCATCGCCCACACCGGGGAAGGCGCGGCTGATGCGCAGGCCGGTGAGCGCGTTCTCGGCACACCACTGTGCCGCCACCACATCCGAGAGGCGCTGTGCGTTGCTGCTGAGCACACCCGCCGCGCGCAGCCCGGCGCCCAAGGCGATGGCCACGATGGCCAGCGCCACCAGCACCTCGATGAGCGTGAAGCCGCGAGGGCGGCGCCGCAACTTCACGCAGGCGCGGCGCTGCGATTTCACGGCGCGGTGCCCGCCGTCGTCACCGCAAAGGGCCCCAGGCCGTCGCTCGCCAGTTCCAGGCGCTGGTTCTCCAGCCGCAGCACGATGCGCTGTGGCGGCAGGATGGCCTCGGGGCCCAGCAGCACGACGCCCGCGCCGACCACCTGGGCGCGCGTGGCGGGGTCGAGCCAGCGGGTGGGCAGCGCCTGCTGAGCAGACAGGCCGACGAAACGGAACTGGACGTTCGGGTCGGGGTCGTTGGTGTCTTCGCGCTTGGGCACCCAGCGCACGGTGGCGCCCGACACCCGCGCCTCGGCGCGCGCCATCTCCAGCAGCGCGGCCAGGCGTGCGCCCTCTTCTTCCAGCTTGGCGGCGTTGCCGTCGCGCAGGCTCAGGGTGATGAGCCCGGCCGAAACCGCGATGATGGCGATGACCACCAACAGCTCGATGAGCGTGAAGCCCCGCGCACGGCAGCCGCAGCTTCGCGCACATAGCCAGCGCGCCCCTCTGGCGGGGCCGCTGCTCAGATTGTTGCCAGCCTTACTGCCAGGAACCGATATCGGCATTGCTGCCTTCACCGCCCGGCTGCCCGTCGGCACCGAAGCTGAAGACATCGATCTCGCCGTTGACGCCGGGGTTCAGGAACTGGTAAGGCCGGCCCCAGGGGTCGGCAGGCAGCTTCTCGACGTAGGGCTTCCAGTTCGGCGGCGTGGGGGTGGCCGTGGGCTTGCGCACCAGCGCGTCCAGGCCCTGCTCGGCACTGGGGTAGCGCTGGTTGTCGATCTTGTAGCGCTTGAGCGACTCGCTCAATTGCTTGATGTCGGTGCGCGCCGCGGTCACACGCGCGTCGTCCAGGCTGCTGAAGAGGTTGGGCACGATCAAGGCCCCCAGTACGCCGATGATGACCAGCACGACCAGCAATTCGATGAGCGTGAAGCCGCGGGTGCAGCTGCGGGTGTAGCTGCTGGTGAAGGCGCGGGAGCAGGCGCGGGTATGGCCGCGTTCCGGGCGGGCAGAGACAGACAGGCGTCGGCTGATGAGGGGCATGCATGCATGATAATCCGCCCCTATGTCAGCACGCTGGTGGACGGGTGGGGTTTGGGCGCTGGCCGCAGGCAGCGGCCTGTATTGGGGCCTGCAGGTCTTCGTGAAGCCGCAGGCTGCACCCGCCTACACGCAAACCGCCGCCGCCACACCGGCGCTGCGTGGCGACCTGAGCCGCCTGCTGGGCAACGACCCGCCACCCCCACCCCCCGAGGCCGCACTGCCCGAGCCCGCCGCCGACGAACGCTTCCAGCTCATCGGCGTGGTCAGCCCGCCTTCACGCCAGGCAGCGCGAGAAGGGGTTGCTCTCATCGCCGTCGACGGCAGGCCGGCCAAGGCTTTTCGAGTAGGCGCTGTGATCGAAGGTGACACCGTGCTGCAGACGGTGGCCGCGCGGGGCGTCACCCTCGGGCCCCGCAACGGCCCGGCGCTGGTGGCGTTGAACCTGCCACCACCGGCAGACGCGGCGACGGGCACACTGCCCGACATGGGCATCAACATGCAGCCGCCGCCGCGCCCCGGCACGTCTTACCGTGGCGCCGGAACCAGGCAGCAAAGCGTGCGGCCAGCAATGCCCAGCCCCGAACTTCAGCCCGGCCTGCCGATGCCCGAGCCCGAGGCGCAGGAAAACGCCGTGGGCATCAATCAGGCTGACAACCTGCCCCTGCGCTGAGTTTTTGCGGACGCTGGCGGTCGAGCTCTGGGTCGCGCTCGAACTCTTGATTTGATACCTCAGTAAAGCGCGTCCCCGAAAGGTGAGCGCTCGGCTTGTGGCGGGCTGAACGGCTCGCCAAGATCGCCGGGGTGTGTCGGTCCGGCGTCTTCACCGTCGGCCACTTCGGTCAGCAGCGCGGCCGCACATTTCACCATCGGCCAGGCCAGCGTGGCGCCGGTGCCGTCGGTGCTTTCCATGCCCAGCTCCAGCAAGGCCGAGGCGCGGAAGAGGTTCAGCGCCTGGTCCAGGCCAAGGTGGCTGTGGCTGCGACAGAACATGGAATAGTCGGTGACGGGCTGGGCAATGCGTGCGGCCAGCATCAGCGCCGCGCAGGCCGGCATGCCGTCGACCATCAGCAGGTGGCGCTTGCTGGCGGCCATCAACATCACGCCGACCATCACCGCCACCTCGAAACCGCCGAACGCAGCCAGCACCTCGATGGGCTCGCGCACATCACGGTGGCGGCCGTGGGCGGCGTTCAACACCGTGAGCAGGTGGTTGAGCTCGTCCTTGTTCATGTGCGGCCCGCTGACGACGAGGTCGCGCACCGGCGTGTCGGTCATGCGTGAAAGCACCATCGCGGCACTTTCATGCGAACCCACGCCCACGCCGGCCAGGATGGTGCAGTTGCCCCGCAGCTTGTCGCCGATCTCCATGCCGGCGCGCATGCCGGCGTGAGCCTGCTCCAGGCTCATCGCCGAAGTGGCACGCGCGTTGCGGGTGGCGTGCGCAATTTTGCGCATCTGCAGGCGGTCGTGCGGCGGCAGCTTCTCGGCCATGCCGCAGTCAACCACCGTCACCTCCAGTTGCTGCGCGCGCGCAAACACCGTCAGCGGCAACTGGTTGTTCAACAGCATGCGCACGGTTTCGTGCGTGGCACGGCCGTGCGCATCTCGGATGCCGTCGACGGCAATGCCGTGGTCGGCAGCGAACACCAACAGCTGCGGGTACTGAAAGCGCGGCTTAAGCGTGTTCTGCATCAGCCCCAGGCGAATGGCGAGCGGCTCGAGCTCGCCGAGGCTGCCCCCGGCCTCGTTGCGGCGCTGCAGCTTCTCGCGCAGCGCCTTCTCCAGAGATGGGTTGCTGGTCGGCGTGACGAGTGAGCGGTTCGATGTGGCCATGGCGCCTGCAGTGTAGCGAGCGGCCTGCTTCAGGAACAACCCGACGAGCGGCCTACTTCAGGAACAACCCGACAAGCGGGTTGTGGGTCTCTTCCGTGCAGGGATAGGCCAGCGAGCGCAGGAATTCATCGAACGCCGCCTCGTCGCCGGCCGGTACCTGGATGCCGACCAGGATGCGGCCGTAGTCGGCGCCCTGGTTGCGGTAGTGAAAGAGGCTGATGTTCCAGCCCGGGTGCATGGCAGCCAGAAACCGCATCAGCGCGCCAGGGCGCTCCGGGAACTGGAAGCGGAACAGGCGCTCCTGGCGCGCCAGTTCACTGCGCCCGCCCACCATGTGGCGCACGTGCTCCTTGGCCAGTTCGTTGTCGGTGAGGTTCACCGTCGGGAAGCCCTGCTTGATGAACTGGCGCTGAATCCGGTCGGCCTCGTCGCGGCGCTGGATGCTCAGGCCGACGAACACATGGGCGAGCCTGGCGTCGCTGATGCGGTAGTTGAATTCGGTAACGGAACGCGGGCCGAGCAGTTCGCACAAGCGCTTGAAGGAGCCGCGCTCTTCGGGGATGGTGACCGCAAACAAGGCCTCGCGCTGCTCGCCGAACTCGGCGCGCTCGGCGACGAAACGCAAACGGTCGAAGTTCATGTTGGCGCCGCAGGTGATGGCCACCAGCGTCTGGCCCTTCAGCTTGTGCTGCGCCACGTACTGCTTGATGGCCGCCACGCCCAGGGCGCCGGCGGGTTCGAGCACGCTGCGTGTGTCTTGAAAGACGTCCTTGATGGCGGCGCAAACGGCATCCGTGTCGACCACGACGTAGTCGTCGACGAGCTCGCGCGTGACGCGAAATGTCTCTTCACCCACCAGCTTCACGGCTGTGCCATCGGAAAACAGGCCCACGTCCTTCAGCGTGACGCGGCGCCCCTTGCGCACCGATTGCAGCATGGCGTCGGAGTCGGCGGTCTGCACACCAATCACCTTCACCTCAGGCCGCACCGCCTTGATGTAGGCCGCCACGCCCGAAATCAGACCGCCACCGCCAATGGCCACGAAGACCGCGTCCAGCGGCCCCTGGTACTGGCGCAGGATTTCCATCGCCACCGTGCCCTGGCCCGCAATGACATCGGGGTCGTCGAAGGGGTGCACGAAGCTGAAAGCGCCATCGGCCTGCAACTGCGCGGCATGGGCGTGGGCATCGGAATAGCTGTCGCCATGCAGCACGACTTCACCGCCCAGGGCCAGCACGGCGTCGACCTTCAGGCGCGGCGTGGTCACCGGCATCACCACCACCGCGCGGCAGCCCAGGCGCTTGGCAGCGAGAGCCACGCCCTGCGCGTGGTTCCCGGCACTGGCGCAGATGACCCCACGCGCCAGCGCTTCGGGCGCGAGGTGCACCATCTTGTTGTAGGCCCCGCGCAGCTTGAAGCTGAACACTGGCTGCTGGTCTTCACGCTTGAGCAGCACCTGGTTACCGAGGCGGCGCGACAGGTTGCGGGCGGGTTCGAGGGCGGTCTCGCGCGCCACGTCGTAGACACGGGCCGTCAACACACGCTTGAGGTAGTGCGCCGCGATGCGCTGGCCTTTGGCCGTCAGGGTGCGCACGGGCGGGCTCGTCGTGCTCTGGCCAGCGGGCATCGGGCAGTCTCGCAGGGGGGGTGGAAAGGGCGCGGATGATAAGGCGCCCGGCCCAACCAAAAGGGTCCATAAAAAGGGCCCGGGGCTTGTGGCCCCGGGCCGAATCCACCGGTTGGGGTGGAGGAGACAATGGTTGAGTGCCGCAATCATTACGCCACTCTTGAACTCAATATATCACCGGATTGTTGCAGTGCAATATAGAACTTGCAGCCGCCTGTGGTGAGCACTCTCTACTTGCACAGCACCGCAGCATGCGGCGCGCCTGAAAGGGGCAGATTTCAAATGGAATGCACGATCCACTGGACACCCGGCACCGGCATGGGTTTCGTCGCCGAGACAGGCAGCGGTCACATCCTGAACATGGACGGTGCGGCAGAGGGCGGCGGCCGCAACCTCGCTCCCAGGCCGATGGAAACCGTGCTGGCTGGCGCCGGCGGCTGCGCAGCTTACGACGTGGTGCTGATCCTGAAGCGCGGGCGCCACGATGTGCGAGGCTGCCAGGTGAAACTCACCTCGGAGCGTGCCGCAGTAGACCCGAAGGTCTTCACACGCATCCACATGCACTTCTCGATCAGCGGGCACGGCGTGCCGACTGCAGCGGTGGAGCGCGCCATCGCGCTGTCGCACGAGCGTTTTTGCTCGGCCACCATCATGCTGGGCAAGACGGCAGAAATCACCACCAGCTTCGAACTTCAGCAGGCCTGAGCGCTGATGCAACGCTGAACGACGCCTTCGCTGCGAAGCGGCAGCGCTGCGCAGTCTTCAGATGCGGTGAGCGGTGGCCGTCATCACCCGTGCGGCACCGCGCATCAGCCAGCGCACCGGCAGCGGCAGCGCTGCGGCGCCGGCCGCCACGGCATCGTCAGCGTGGCGGGCCTCATCGGCTTTCATGGCTGCGACCAACGAGCGCGAGCGCTCGTCTTCCAGCGGCAGCCGGTCCAGGTGACCGGCCAGGTGCTGTTCGACCTGTCGCTCGGTCTCGACGACGAATGCCAGGCTGGTGCCATCGCCCAGCCTGCCGGCCAGCATGCCGATGCCGAAAGCACCGGCATACCAGAGCGGGTTCAGATAGCTCGGGCGGTCGCCCAACTCGTTCAGCCGCTGCTGCGTCCAGGCCAGGTGGTCCAATTCTTCGCGAGCGGCATGCGCCATCTGCTGGCGCAGTTCGGGCGTGCGCGCCGTCAGACCCTGGGCCTGATAAAGCGCCTGGGCGCAAACCTCGCCGACATGGTTCACACGCATCAGCGCGCCAGACAGCCGCCGCGCCGGCTCGTCCATCGTCGGCGTTTCAGCCTGGGCCACAGGCATGGGCCGCGCTGCATGCACCGCCCCACTCAATGTCCGCAAAGCATTGTCAAGACTGGAGAGAAAACGATCGGTGGTTTCCATGATGGCTTCAGGATAGCCGAACCCATCTCATGGCGCCGTTTGCGACGACGTTGTTGCCAGGCAACATGGTTCCTGGGGATTACGCGGGATGATGAGCACAAGCCTTGGCAAGGCGCCGGCCCGTCTGGTGCAATACAAGCAACTTCCGAAAAGGGGGTTGGCCTGATCCGCCCCTCGCCGGGTTGTTACACCGATCGGGACCACATGTTCAACCTAGGAGATAGCTGCAATGAAAAAATCCCTGCTCGCCCTGGCAGCCATGACTGCGTTCGCGGGCGTGGCTTCCGCTCAGTCGTCGGTCACCCTGTTCGGTATCGTTGATCTGGCGGCCCGCAGCGTCAAGAACGGTAACGCTGGCTCCATCAAGTCGCTGAGCACCAACGGCCAGGTTTCCAGCCGTCTGGGCGTTCGCGGCATCGAAGACCTGGGCGGCGGCATGCGTGCCGGCTTCTGGATTGAAGGCGACCTGCTCGCTGATACCGGCAACCCCGCTGGTCAGACATGGCAGCGCCGCTCGACCATCAGCCTGATCGGTGGCTTCGGTGAAGTGCGCCTCGGCCGCGACTACAACCCGGTGTTCAACACCGCCGTCTCGCACGACCCGTTCTCCTACGTCGGCGTGGCCTCGTCGGGCAACTTGCGCAGCCGCTTCTACGCGACACCGGTGGGCAACGCCGGTCTGGCCGCACGCAACGACAACTCCATCGGCTACTTCCTGCCGGCGATGGGCGGCCTGTATGGCCAGGTGATGGTCGCCGCTGGTGAGAACGCGCGCGGCAACAAGTACATGGGCGCCCGCCTGGGTTATGCCGCCGGCCCGCTGAACTTCTCAGGCGCCTACGGCAAGGCCGACCAGACCGGCGGCATGGTCGACGACGCCACGACCTGGATCTTCGGCGGCTCGTTCAAGACCGGTTTCGCGACTTTCCACGCTTCGTACGAGAACGCTGACTACAGCACCACCAAGCGCAAGCTGGCGACGGTTGGCGTGGTCGTGCCGACCGGCACCGGCGCCTTCAAGGCCCAGTACGCGCAAGCCACGAACGCGACCCTGATTGGCCTCGGTTACGTGCAAGGGCTGTCCAAGCGCACCTCGCTGTACGCCAACTTCGGCCGTGTCAATAACAAGGGCCCGGCCACTTTCACGGCTTCGGGCAGCGGCCCCGCCGGCATGCGCGCCGGTCAGACTTCCACCGGCTATGATTTCGGTGTCCGCCACGACTTCTGATCCTCCGGGCCCGCGTTGTCGGGCTTGTTAGGACGTTTTGCTGGCCGCCTTCGGGCGGCCAATTTTTTGTGTGAACTCTGTCCTCGGCTTCGGCTTCGGCTTCGGCTTTCATCACCGTGATGGCGCCGTCGTAATGGTTTTCCGCCAGTACATCTGCGCAGCGACCGTCGCGGTGATGACCGACAGTGGCGACAAGCGTTTTGGCGCGCGCTCGTGGTACGGTCCCATCGAACTGCATTGACGCGGCCTTCTCCCAAGCTTCCCAACGCCCATGCTGGTTTTCATTCTCCGCCGCCTGCTTCAGGCTGTCGTTGTGATGCTCACGGTAGCCTTCATTGCCTTCATGCTGTTTCAGTATGTCGGCGACCCGGTCACCAGCATCCTGGGACAAGACGCGACCCAAGAGCAGCGCGACGATCTGCGTCGCGATCTTGGTCTGGACCGTTCATTCGCTGTGCAGTTCACCCGCTTCGTCCGCAACGCCGTGCAAGGCGAATTCGGGCTCAGCCTTCGCCAGGGCCGGCAGGTGTCCACGTTGATTGCCGAGCGTTTCCCGGCGACGCTGGAACTCGCGCTCGGCGCCGCCGTCATCGCGCTCGGTTTCGGCATTCCGCTGGGTGTCTACGCGGCGCTGCGGCGCGGTCGCTTCGGCTCGCAACTGGTCATGACGCTGTCGCTGCTGGGCGTGTCGCTGCCCACCTTCCTGATCGGCATTCTGCTCATCCTCGTGTTTTCGGTGACGCTGGGCTGGCTGCCCAGTTTCGGCCGCGGCGACACCCTTCAACTCGGCGGCTGGAGCACCGGGCTGCTGACAGTGGACGGCTGGGCGCACATCATCCTGCCTGCCATCACGCTGAGCGTCTTTCAGCTCGCGTTGATCATGCGGCTGGTGCGCGCCGAGATGCTGGAAGTGCTGCGCACCGATTATGTGAAGTTCGCCCGCGCGCGGGGCTTG
>JBBSCV010000032.1:0-17745 GCA_038249925.1 Burkholderiales bacterium | reverse complement strand
GTGCCGAGGGCATCTGACTGCAGTGTCGAACTGCGGTGTCAAACACCTTCGGAGGCCCACTGCGCCTTCCCAGGCCCGCTGTCTTTCGACGCGGGCCCAGTGGCTGTCATGCAGTGCGCTCCTCGCTGACCGTTGCGGGGGCAGCGCCGGAATCACCCAGTCCATGTACAGACTGCGTTCACCGACTTCCCGTTTAACCTGCCGCCCTGAACGGGACAGCAGGCACCTGGTGCAAGCGGGGGCGATGCTATCTCAGCTTGGCCGCGCGGCCGCCGCAGTCTCGAGCCCCTGCCCAGACGGGCCTGACAAACCGGGCTGACAAACCAGGCTGAAGAACGGGGCTGAGCGGGTCTGAGCGAAAGGGCGGCCGATATACTCACGATTTCCCACATCAGCACGCGCATTGACGCCGTGCTGCACGCAATGACCAAGTTCGTTTTCGTCACCGGCGGTGTGGTGTCCTCGCTGGGCAAGGGCATCGCGGCGGCGTCTCTGGCGGCCATTCTCGAGTCGCGTGGCCTGAAGGTCACCCTCATCAAGCTGGACCCCTACCTCAACGTCGACCCCGGGACCATGAGTCCCTTTCAGCACGGCGAGGTTTTCGTCACCGATGACGGCGCGGAAACCGACCTCGACCTCGGCCACTACGAGCGCTTCATCACGACGCGCATGAAGAAGGCCAACAACTTCACCGCCGGCCAGATCTACAAGAGCGTGCTCGAGAAGGAACGCCGCGGCGACTACCTCGGCAAGACGGTGCAGGTGATCCCGCACGTCACCAACGAAATTCAGCAGTTCGTGATGCGCGGCGCCACGGCCGATCTCGATGTTGCCATCGTCGAGATCGGCGGCACCGTGGGCGACATCGAGAGCCTGCCCTTCCTGGAAGCGGTGCGCCAGATGAGCCTGAAGATGGGGCCGACGAACAGCGCCTTCGTGCATCTGACCTATGTGCCGTGGATCGCTGCCGCCGGCGAGCTGAAAACCAAGCCCACGCAGCACACGGTGCAGAAGATGCGCGAGATCGGCATCCAGCCCGACGTGTTGCTGTGCCGCGCCGACCGCGCCATCCCCGACGAAGAGCGCGAGAAGATCAGCCTCTTCACCAACGTGCAGCCACACGGCGTGATCAGCATGTGGGACGTGGACACCATCTACAAGGTGCCGCGCATGCTGCACGAGCAGGGCCTGGACGAGATGATCTGCATGAAGCTGCAGCTGCTCACCAAGCCTGCCGAACTGCGGCGCTGGGACAGCCTGGTGCACGAGGTGGCGCACCCGCGCTCGACCGTGAAGATTGCGATGTGCGGCAAGTACACCGACCTGTCGGACAGCTACAAGAGCCTGAACGAGGCGCTGCGCCATGCCGGCATCCACAACCACGCCAAGGTGCAGATCGGGTACGTCGACGCCGAGACGCTGACGCCGGCGACGGTCTCGCAGCTGTCTGCGTACGACGCCATCCTGGTGCCGGGCGGCTTCGGACAGCGCGGCGTGGAAGGCAAGATCGCCGCGGTGCAGTACGCCCGCGAAAACAGGATTCCCTACCTCGGCATCTGCCTGGGCATGCAGGTGGCCACCATCGAATACGCGCGCCACGTGGTGGGCCTGGCGGGTGCCAACAGCACCGAATTCGAGCCCGGCTGCGCGCACCCGGTCATCGCGCTCATCGAAGAATGGCAAGACCGCGACGGCAGCCTTCAGAAGCGCAACGCCAGCTCAGACCTGGGCGGCACGATGCGCCTGGGCGCGCAGAGCAGTGACGTGAAGGCCGGCACGCTGGCGTACCAGATCTACGGGCCGGTGGTGACAGAACGCCACCGCCATCGCTTTGAGGCGAACGTGAATTACCTCGAACAACTGCAGGAAGCCGGCCTGGTGATCAGCGCCCTGACGCAGACCGAGAAGCTCACCGAAATCATCGAGTTGCCGCAGGCCGTGCACCCCTGGTTCGTGGGCGTGCAGTTTCACCCCGAGTTCAAGAGTACGCCGTGGGACGGGCACCCGCTGTTCACGAGCTTTGTGAAGGCCGCTCTGGACCAACAGGCGCGCGTGGCTTCGGCAGACACGACACAGAAGGCGACAGCATGAAGCTCTGCGGGTTCGATGTCGGCATCGACAAGCCGTTCTTCCTGATCAGCGGCCCTTGCGTCGTCGAGAGCGAACAGCTGCAGATGGACGTGGCCGGGCGGCTGCAGGAAATCACCCGCGAGCTCGGCATCCCTTTCATCTTCAAGAGCAGCTACGACAAGGCCAACCGCAGCAGCGGCGCCAGTTTCCGCGGCCCGGGCATGGAGCGTGGGCTGGAGATTTTGGCCAAGGTCAAGCGCGAACTCGGCGTGCCCATCCTCACCGACGTGCACGACGAGAGCCATGTCGCGCAAGTGGCTGCGGTGGTGGACGTGCTGCAGACGCCGGCCTTCCTCAGCCGCCAGACCGACTTCATCCGCGCCGTGGCGCAAAGCGGCAAGCCGGTGAACATCAAGAAGGGGCAGTTCCTGGCGCCCCACGACATGAAGAACGTCATCGACAAGGCCCGCGCCGCAGCACGCGAAAAGGGTTTGCCAGACGACGTCTTCATGGCCTGCGAACGCGGCGTGAGCTTCGGCTACAACAACCTCGTCAGCGACATGCGCGCGCTGGCCATCATGCGCGAGACCGGCGCTCCTGTCGTGTTCGACGCCACACACAGCGTGCAGCTGCCCGGCGGCCAGGGCACGAGCTCTGGCGGGCAGCGTGAGTTCGTGCCGGTGCTCAGCCGCGCAGCGGTGGCCGTGGGCGTGGCCGGGCTCTTCATGGAGACCCACCCCGACCCCGCCAACGCGATGAGCGATGGCCCGAATGCCGTGCCGCTGAGGCACATGAAGGCGCTGCTGGAGCAACTGCTCGCGCTCGACCGCGTGATCAAGCAGCAACCGCTGCTCGAGAACGACTTCAGCTGCTGACTTTGCCGCTGAAGCCCCGCCTGACCCCAACCCTGAAACTTCCCCGAGACCGAAGAACATGAGTGCCATCGTCGATATCGTCGGCCGCGAAATTCTGGACAGCCGCGGCAACCCCACCGTCGAATGCGACGTGCTGCTGGAAAGCGGCACCATGGGCCGCGCCGCCGTGCCCTCGGGCGCCAGCACCGGCAGCCGCGAGGCCATCGAGCTGCGCGATGGCGACACGTTGCGCTACGGCGGCAAGGGCGTGCTGAAGGCGGTGGAACACATCAATACGGAGATCAGCGAATCGATCCTGGGTCTGGACGCCAGCGAACAGGCCTTCCTCGACAAGACGATGATCGACCTGGACGGCACCGACAACAAGAGCCGCCTGGGCGCCAATGCAATGCTGGCCGTGAGCATGGCCGTGGCTCGCGCTGCGGCTGAAGAGTCGGGCCTGCCGCTCTACCGCTACTTCGGCGGCATGGGCCGTATGAGCCTGCCGGTGCCGATGATGAACGTCATCAACGGCGGCGCCCACGCGAACAACAACCTCGACCTGCAAGAGTTCATGATCATTCCGGTGGGCGCGCCCACCTTCCGCGAGGCGGTGCGCTACGGCGCCGAGGTCTTCCACGCGCTGAAGAAGATCATCAACGACAAGGGCATGCCCACGCAGGTGGGCGACGAAGGGGGCTTCGCGCCCAACGTGGCCAGCCATGAGGCGGCCATCCAGCTCATCCTGGAAGCCATCGACAAGGCCGGCTTCCATGCCGGCGAGCAGATCGCGCTCGGCCTGGATTGCGCCGCGAGCGAGTTCTATGAAAACGGCCAGTACCACCTGAAGGGCGAGGGCCTGCAACTGGCCGCGGCCGAGTGGACCGACGTGCTGGCGACCTGGGTCGACAAATACCCCATCATCAGCATCGAAGACGGCATGCACGAAGGCGACTGGGAGGGCTGGAAGACCCTCAACGACCGCCTGGGCAAGAAGGTGCAACTGGTGGGCGACGACCTTTTCGTCACCAACACCAAGATCCTCGAGCGTGGCATCCGCGAGGGCGTGGCCAACAGCATCCTGATCAAGATCAACCAGATCGGCACGCTCACCGAGACCTTCGCCGCCATCGAGATGGCCAAGCGCGCCGGCTGGACCAACGTCATCAGCCACCGCAGCGGCGAAACCGAAGACAGCACCATCGCCGACATTGCGGTGGGCACGAATGCCGGGCAGATCAAGACCGGTTCCTTGAGCCGCAGCGACCGCATGGCCAAGTACAACCAGTTGCTGCGCATCGAAGAAGACCTGGGCGACGTGGCCAGCTATCCGGGCCGCGCTGCTTTCTACAACCTCAAGTAACGCCAGGCCAGGAACCGCATGCGCTGGACCCCCATCGTGCTTGCCGCCCTGCTGCTGGTGGTGCAGGGCGACCTGTGGGTCGGCAAGGGCAACCTGCCCTACGTGATGGGCCTGCGCAAGCAGGTAACTGAACAGCGCGGCCTGAACGAAGCAGCGCGCGCACGCAACCAAGCGGTGGCCGCCGAGGTGGTGGACCTGCGCGAAGGCCTGGAGATGGTGGAAGAGAAGGCCCGCGCCGAACTGGGCATGGTCAAGCCTGACGAGATCCTCGTCCAGGTCACCGCGCGGCGCTGAGTTCCGATGCCCGGTCTTGAGGCGGTGCTGTCGGCCGCGCAGCCGCTGTTGGCGGCGGCCTTCACGCTGTGGGGCAGCCCGGTCACCTGGCTGGAAATCGTGGCCTTCGTGGTTGCTGTGGTGATGGTGCTGGCCAACTTCCGCGTCAACCCCGTGGCATGGCCGCTGGCCATCGTGAGCTCGCTGATGTATGCGCTGCTGTTTGCCGACAGCAAGCTCTATGGCGAAGCGGGCCTGCAGTTCGTCTTCATCGGTGCTGCCTTCTGGGGCTGGTGGCAGTGGCTGCGCGGCCGCGGCGGTGACGGCACACCGCTGCGCGTGCACCACCTCTCGAACCGTGGCCTGACGCTGCTGGCTGCTGGCACGCTGGCCGCCTGGCCGCTCATGGGCCTGCTGCTGGACCACGCCACCGACAGCGATGTGCCCTATTTCGACGCCTTGCCCACCGTGGCCAGCCTGGCCGGGCAAATCTTGCTCGCGCGCAAGTGCGTCGAGAACTGGCCCGTGTGGGTGGGCGTGAACATCGTCAGCGTGGCATTGTTTGCCTACAAGGGCCTGTGGCTGACGGTCGTGCTCTACGCGCTCTTCACCGTGTTGGCACTGGTGGGATGGCGCGCCTGGCGCAAGCTGGTGGCAGTGTGATGCGTACGAAGCCTGCACATGCCTCCGCAGCCGCACCTGCAACAGACGCGCTGCTGGTGGCCATCGTCGGCGCCGAGAGCACTGGCAAGACGACGCTGGCCGCAGCGCTGGCCGAGAGCCTGGGCCGCGAAACCGGCCGGCGTGTGGCCTGGGTACCCGAGGTGCTGCGCGAGTGGTGCGAACGGACCGGCCGCACGCCGCTGGCGCACGAGCAGGGCTCCATCATGCGGGCGCAGCACGAACGCCTGAACGCCGCGGCCGAGACCCACGAGGTGGTGGTCTGCGACACCACGGCGCTGATGACCGCCGTCTACAGCCGCATCGTCTTCGGCGACCGCAGCCTCGACGAGCGCGCCGTGGCTCTGCACCGCCGCGTGGGCGTGACGCTGCTGACGGCGCTGGACCTGCCCTGGGTGCCCGACGGCTTGCAGCGCGATGGCCCTCATGTGCGTGAACCGGTGGACAACGCGCTGCGCGAGTTGATGAACAGCCACGGCATCCCGTACGCCATCGTCACAGGCACAGACGGCGCAAGGCTGCAAAACGCGCTGGCGGCCACGCTGCCCCTGCTGCACGCCCACGAAGCACCTGCCGCGCCACGGCGCAGCGGTCTTTTCAGTGCGCTCGCCGCAGGTCGAGGCTCACGCTGGGCTTGTGAATGCTGCGAGCCGGAGGCCGAACGCAAACTGCAGCGCCGTATGCGGGGCAGTACGCAGGGCAGTACGCAGGGCCCTGCGCAGGGCAGTACGCAGGGCCGTCCAGAGGGCCGTTCAGATCGCGATTGAAGCTCACTGAACGCCAACCGGCCCCGGCGGCTGGTCGAGCGCGGGCGTGA
The DNA here is from genome assembly GCA_038249925.1 of Burkholderiales bacterium. Taxonomy (GTDB): domain Bacteria; phylum Pseudomonadota; class Gammaproteobacteria; order Burkholderiales; family Burkholderiaceae_C; genus Rubrivivax. Next base: position 11,687 of record JBBSCV010000032.1, on the reverse strand, counting down.
ACATCTCTCCCACGTCCACTGCATCGAAGCGGTACTGCAGGCCGCAGAACTCGCAGCCCACCTCCACTTCGCCGCGTTCGGCAATCAGGCTGTCGCTCTCTTCGCGACCCAGGCCGCGCAGCATGTTGCGCACACGCTCACGGCTGCAGGTGCAGGCAAAACGTGGTGACGCACCGGCCGCAGGGTCGAAGACCCGCAGCGTTTCTTCCCAGAACAGGCGGTGCAGTATCTGCTCGGGCGGCAGCGCCAGCAGCTCTTCACGCGTCAGGGTGGCGGCCAGCATGGCGATGCGGTTGAAGTGTTCGGACAGACCGATGTCGTCTTCGTTCTGCCGGCCGAGGTTGCCCTCACCTTCCACCGGCATGCGCTGGATGAGCAGGCCTGCGGCCACATCGTCGTTGGCGGCCAGCACCAGGCGCGTGTCGAGCTGCTCGCTTTGCAGCATGTAGTGTTCCAGCACCTGCTGCACCTGCTGCAGCGGTTCACGCTGGTCGCCGTGCAGCGGTACCACGCCCTGGTAGGGCTGCTGGCCGGGCAGCCGGTCTTTCGGATCCAGCGTGATGGCGCAGCGGCCCTGGCCGTGCACGTTCAGCAGCGCTTCCAGCTGCGCGCCGGGTGGCACCTCACCCACCACCTTCGCGGTGGCGCGAAAGGCCAGGTCGGGCTGCACCTCGGCCACGGCCAGCTTCACCGGGCCGTCGCCATGCATCTGCAGCACCAGCGCGCCGTTGAACTTGATGTTGGCCTGCATCAGCACGCCGGCCGCGGCCATCTCGCCCAGCAGCACACGCACTTCGGGCGAGTGGGCGCCGATGGGCGCACGGCGGCGCAACACTTCCTGCCAGCTGTCGGTCAGGCGCACGAGCATGCCGCGCACTGGCAGGCCTTCGAAGAGAAACTTGATCAACACGCTCATCAGGCCATCTTTTTCAGTTGGGTTCGGTGGTGCTGCGCCTTCTCGACATAGTGCAGCGCGCCCAGCTTCATGCGCGCCAGCTGCTCGGGCGTCAGGGTGCGCACGGCCTTGGCCGGGCTGCCCAGGATCAGGCTGTTGTCCGGGAAGGTCTTGCCTTCGGTGATGAGGGCCCCGGCTGCCACCAGGCAGTTGCGGCCGATGTGGGCGCCGTTCAAGACCACGGCCTGAATGCCGATCAGCGAACCGTCTCCCACCGTGCAGCCATGCAGCATGGCCTGGTGGCCCACCGTGACCTCGTCGCCCAGCGTCAGTGGCGAACCCATGTCGGTGTGCATCACCGCCGATTCCTGCACGTTGCAACGCGCGCCGAGGGTGATCCACTCGTTGTCGCCACGCAGCACGGCGCCGTACCAGACACTGCTGCCCTCACCCAGGCTGACACGGCCGATGACTTCGGCACTGCCGGCCACCCAGGCGGTGGCTGCGATACGCGGGACGTCGTCGCCGAGTTGGTAGATGGCCACGTGAGTCTCCTGCAGGCAAAGCGCACAATTCTAGGGATGGAGCTTCGAATGGCCGCTCTCAGGGCATTGCAGGTGTGCGACCCCGCGGCGAAAGCCGCGGCGGCGCTGGCGCTGCACCCGCAACATCACCCTGGGCTGATGGATGATGCGGCTGGCCTGCTGTGCACCCAGGCCGACTTGCGGTCCGAACTGCTTGCCGACAGCTCGCTGCCCGGCCGAACGGCCCGGCCCGAGCTGGTCGACCCGAGATTGCTGAAGCCGCGCTCGCCCTTCACGCTCGAAGGCCGTGCTGCCCTGCTGCATGCCGTGGCGCACATCGAGCTGAATGCCATCAATCTGGCGCTGGACGCCGTCTGGCGCTTTGCCGGCATGCCGCCCGCCTACTACCGCGACTGGCTGCGCGTGGCTGCAGAAGAAGCGCTGCACTTCACGCTGCTGAACGAGCACCTGGCGACGTTGGGCCACCACTATGGCGATTGGCCGGCCCACGACGGCCTGTGGGCCATGACGGCGCGCACCGCTGGCGACATCACCGCGCGCATGGCGCTCGTGCCGCGCACACTGGAAGCACGCGGTCTGGACGCCACGCCGCCGATGCAGGCGCGGTTGCGCCAGGCCGGCGACGAGCGGGCGGTGGAAATCCTGGACGTGATCCTGCGCGACGAGATCGGCCATGTCGCCATCGGCAACACTTGGTACCGCTGGCTCTGCGCGCGCCAAGGTCTGGACCCGGTGGCCCATTACGCAGTGCTGGCCGTGCAGTACGGCGCACCGAAGCTGCGCGGGCCTTTCAACCTGGAAGCGCGCCGCGCCGCCGGCTTCACCGCGGCAGAGATTGCCGCACTCGGCACTTCGTGACTTCCTGCCGCGTGGCATGACACCGGCGTTACACTTCGTCGCCTCCTTCTTCCACACCCACACACACGCCCATGAAGCTGATGTCGACCCGTCGTTTCCTGCAGATTGCAGGCCTCACCGCCGCTACTTTCGTGCTCGCTGCCTGCGGGAAGAAGGAAGAAGCGCCAGCACCGGCCGCAGTGGCTTCGGCCCCGGCGCCCGCGCCAGCCAGGGTCTACGTGGTGGGCACCGACGCCGCCTACGCGCCTTTCGAAAGCCAGAACGAGAAGGGCGAGATCGTCGGCTTCGACATCGAAGTGGTGCAGGCCATCGCAGCGAAGGCCGGTATCGAGGTGAAGTTCGTCAACACCCCGTGGGAAGGCATCTTCAACGCTCTGGGCCAGGGCGACCGCGACATGGTCGTCTCGGCAGTGACCATCACCGAGGAGCGCAAGGGCACGATGGACTTCAGCGATCCCTACTTCGACGCGCAACAACTCATCGCCGTCAAGGAAACCAGCAAGGTTGCCAAGTTCGCCGACCTGAAGAGGCTGAAGGTGGGCGTTCAGACCGGCACCACTGGCGACGAGGCCGTGGGCAAGCTGCTGGGCAAGACCAACACCAACATCAAGCGCTTCGAGAGCACACCGCTGGCGCTGAAAGAACTGGAAGCTGGCGGCGTCGACGCGGTGGTGGCCGACAACGGCGTGATCATCCATTACGTGGCCAACAACCCGGGCGGCAAGTTCAAGACCGTGGCCGACAAGGACTTCGTGCCCGAGCAGTACGGCATTGCGCTGAAGAAGGGCAACACCGAACTGCTGGAAAAAATCAACAAGGGCCTGGCCGAAATCAAGGCCGACGGCAGCTACGACGCGATCTTCAGCAAGTACTTCGGCGCGCCGCCGGCCAAGGCCGAGGCCAGCGCACCTGCGACGGCAGCCTCGAAGTAAACCGGCGTCCGGACGATGGATCTTCGGTGGGAGATCCTGTCCGGCTACATGCCGCTGTTCATCAGCGGCCTGTGGATGACCATCAAGCTCACGCTGGTGGCCATCACCGCCGGGCTCGTGCTGGGCGTGGGCTGCGGCCTCGTCAGCACCTCGTCAGATGCCCCCGCGCCGCGCAGCGCCCTGGCCCGCGCCCTGCTGGGCCTTGCGCGCGCCATCACGGTGGCTTACGTCACCTTCTTTCGCGGCACGCCGCTCTTTGTGCAGATCTTGCTGGTGCACTTCGCGCTGATGCCAGCGCTGGTGCACCCCGACAGTGGCTTGCTGCTGTCGGGTGAGCTCGCACGCACCTTCCGCCAGGAGCACGGTGCCTTTTTCTCCGGCTGCGTCGCGCTCAGTCTGAATGCCGGCGCGTATATCAGCGAGATATTTCGCGCCGGCATCCAAAGCATCCACCGCGGGCAGACGCAGGCTGCCTACAGCGTGGGTCTGACGCATGCGCAGTCGATGCGCTTCGTGGTGCTGCCGCAGGCTTTCAGGCGGATGGTGCCGGCACTCGTCAACGAAGGCGTCACGCTGATCAAGGACAGCTCGCTGGTGTCAGCCATCGGCCTGGCCGAACTGGCGCTGGCGGCGCGCACCGTGGCGGGCGCCTATTCCCGCTACTGGGAACCGTATCTCGCCATTTCGGTGATCTACCTCGTGCTGACGCTGACCTTGTCGTTGCTGGCGCGGCGCCTGGAGGCGCCGGCGCATCTTCGCGGGCGGTAGGCGCGGCCGCCAGGCGCGAGAAGCAAGAAGCAGCCCGCCGTTCGGGGCAAGTGTTGCGCGGATGCTGCGCTGCAGCGTACTTTCTGCATCCGAACCGACCCGAGGGCGGGTTTGCCCGGGGTTCGCCTCTAAACTGACACATGTCGCCGGTAAGAAGACTTGTTCCGACCCGGCACCGCAACCACCGAGTGAGGAAAAGTATGAAGAAAACCCTGATTGTTGCCGCCGTCCTGGCTTCGACCGCTGGCGCCGCTCTGGCGCAGAGCAGCGTCACCGTGTACGGCCGCCTGAACGTCACCGCCGAGTCCATCGAGCGCAATGGCGTGAAGACCAAGGAACTGATCAACAACGCCTCGCGCCTGGGCTTCAAGGGCACCGAAGACCTCGGCGGCGGCCTCAAGGCCAACTTCCTGCTGGAGCACCGCTTCAGCATCGACACCGGCACCGTGCCGAACGACTTCTGGGCCGGCGATTCGTATGTGGGTTTGTCGGGTGGCTTCGGTGCCGTGCGCCTGGGCCGCACGACCAGCGAAGCCTATTACGCGACTGCTGACTACATCAGCATGAACAACCACGACACCGGCACATCGTCGGACGCGCTGTATGCCTACCTGGGCAACAACCGGAACAAGATTGCCTACAACACCAACAGCATGGGCGGTTTGGTGTTTCACGCGGCCGTCAGCGCTGGTGAAGGCGTTCCCGGCCGGACCCGCGGCTACGACCTGGCTGCCACCTACGACATCGGCAACCTGAGCCTCGGCGCTGGCTACGAGAAGTACGGTTCAGCCAACCAGTACGCCATCCGCGGCCTGTTCACCGCCGGTGCCTTCGTGTTCGGCGGCTATGTCCAACGCGACAAGAACGGCTACGGTGCCAACTTCGGCAACCGCACCACCTTCCGCGTGACCGGTGCCTACAACGTCGGCAACAGCGAGTTCCACCTCGGCTACGGCAAGGCTGGCGATTACAGCCGCGTGGCCAACAGCGACGCCGACCAGCTGGTCCTGGGCTACAACTACAACCTCAGCAAGCGCACCAAGGTCTACGGCTACTACGCGAACGTCGACAACAGCCGCGCCAACGTCTATGGCGATCTGAGCACCCTGGCTGTGGGCGTGCGCCACAACTTCTGATCGCCCGGGGGGTTTCCCCTGCGCAAGAAGGCTGGTCGAGAGACCGGCCTTTTTTTCGTCCATCGTCAGCCGCGCGGGTGATGCTGGGCGTGCAGTTGCCGCAGCCGCTCGCGCGCCACGTGGGTGTAGATGGTGGTGGTGCCGATGTCGGCATGCCCGAGCAGCATCTGCACGGCGCGCAGGTCGGCCCCGTGGTTCAGCAGATGCGTGGCAAAGGCGTGGCGAAGCGTGTGGGGCGACAACGGCGCTGTCACACCGGCCTGCACGGCGTAGCGCTTGCACAGGCGCCAGAACATCTGGCGCGACATGCCATCTCCCAGACGCGTGACGAACAAGGCGTCGCTGGCAGCGCCCGCCAGGATGACCGCGCGCGCCTGCGCCAGGTAGCGTTGCAGCCAGACCTGGGCCTCGGCGCCGAAAGGCAACATCCGCTCGCGCGAGCCCTTGCCCATCACACGCAACGCGCCCTCGGTCAGGCCCAGCTGTACGGTCTTCAGCGTCACCAGTTCGCTCACGCGCAGGCCGCTGGCATACATCAGCTCGAGCATCGCGCGGTCGCGCAGCCCCAGGGCGGTGGCCGCATCGGGTGCGTCGAGCAGGGCCTCGACCTGCGTTTCGCTGAGGCTCTTGGGCACTCGCAGCGGCTGACGGGCGGCCAGCATGCGCAACGTGGGGTCGCTCAAGACCAGGTGTTCACGCACGGCCCAGCGAAAGTAGCGCTTGAACACCGTCAGCCGGCGGTTGGCTGTGGTGGCGCGCGTGCCCGCATGGCGATCGGCCATGTAGGCCAGCAGATCGGCTTCGCTGCTGCCATTCAGAGGCCTTTGCAGCCACTCGGCGAACGCGTTCAGGTCGCGCCGGTAGGCGGCCAGCGTCAGTGGCGCCAGGCCGTCTTCAATCCACAAGGCGTCGATGAAGCGGTCGATGGCAGCAGCATTGCCGCCATCGACCGCCACGCCGGGGTTCACTCGAGAGAGAGCTTCTGCTTGGCGACGACATCCTTGTAGACATCGAATTCGGCGCGAATCTGCCTGGCGAATTCATCAGGCGTATTCAGGATCATCAGCGAGCCGGTGTCCTCGATGCGCTTCCTGACATCGGGCAATTCGCTCGTGCGCTTGATGGCCGCAGCCACGCGTTCGACGACGTCACGGGGTGTGCCCTTGGGGCCGACGATGCCGTAATAGGCCATGCGGTTCACGGGCTCCAGCCCCACTTCCTTGAAGGTCGGCACATTCGGCAGCTGTGTCAGGCGCTGAGGCGCCGCCACCACGATGGCGATGAGCCGGCCGTCCCTGATGAAAGGCAGTGCCGAAGGCATGTTGTCGAAGATGATGGGCACCTGCCCCGCCACGGTGTCGTTCAAGGCCGGGCCGGCGCCGCGGTAGGGAATGTGCGTGATGAAGGTGCCGGTGAGGCTCTTGTAAAGCTCCATCTGCAAGTGACCGATGCCACCGGTGCCGGAACTGGCAAAGCTGTACTTGCCCGGGTTCTTCTTGATCTCGGCCAGAAAACCCTTGTAGTCGCGCGCCGGAAAGCTGGGGTGCACAGCGATGACGTTGGGCGTGGCGGCGATGTTGATGATGGGCGTGAAGTCGGTCAGCGGGTCGTAGCCGATCTTCTTGTTGATGGCCGGGTTGGAGGCGGTGGTGGACACCGTGGCCATGCCCAGGGTGTAGCCGTCAGGCGCCGCGCGAATAAGTTCCAGCGCCCCGATGGAGCCGCCGCCGCCGGCCTTGTTCTCGACGACCAGGTTCTGGCCCAGCGCGAGGTGGGCTTTTTCGGCAACGACGCGGGCCACGATGTCGGTGGTGCCGCCGGGCGCGAAGGGCACGACCAGCCGCACGGGCTTGATCGGGTAAGCCTGGGCGCTGGCGCCCATCGGCACCGTCGAGGTCATCATGAGCGCGGCGGCGCCCAACAGGCCGGTGAAGGTCTTACGTTTCATCTTTTTTGTCTCCAAGTCGACGGTCGCTGCAAGCAACTTTGCCGTCCGGTTTTCAAAGGGCCCGGCGTTTCAGACTGTGCCGGCCAGCAAGCCCGCCTTGAGCTTGCTGTCGTACGGTCGGTCGCCGACGAAGCTGCGAAGCAAAGCAGCGAAGAAGTCTTCACCTGCGATGGCTTCGCCGCGGAGTGTGCCATTCACGCTGAAGGCCATTCCGCGCCCGGGCTCGAGATCGAGGTTGATGAGGTCGCCCTTGCGCACCTTGCCCAAAGCGCCCACCAGCGCCTCGAATCTGGCCATGCGCTCGGCCAGCTGCGGCAGTTCGGCCGCAGGCGTGTTGCGCTCCATGCCCTTGCGAAAGGCCTTCACGAACTCGGCCGCAGGCACCTCCTGCAGCATCAGCATCTGCAGCCGCTTCGGGCCGGCTTGCGCGACGGCTTGCTCCGCATCTCGGGCGGGGGAGCGCAGGTACAGGGCTGCGGCATAGCCCTTGAACCAGGCCACAGCGCGCACACCGGTGCCGTTGAGCAGCAGTTCACTGCCCGCCACGGTCACACGCCGATCGAAGGGATGGCCCTCGAAGATCACCGGCTGGGCCCATGCGGGCGCCAGCGACGTCAGCCCTGCAAGCGGGCCCAGCGCCAGCCCCGCCAGGGTGCGCAGCATCAAGGCGCGACGGTTCATGTTCATTCGGTTTGTCATCGGTGCTTCGAGTGTGGGCTCGGGTTTTACGTTCCGCCTGAGTGTGCCGCCGACCGGGAACGCCCGCCCTCGATGGTGCGGGCAGACCGTCGCAGATACTTGCCGCATGGCCGATGCCCTGCTCTTGTTGCCCGATTTCACACTCATCGTCGTCGGTTTTCTGATCTGCCGCTACACCGCACTGAATCGCCCCGTGTGGGACGCCATCGAGCGCATCGTCTATCTGGTGCTGTTCCCGGCCTTGCTGTTCGGCGCCATCGTGCGCTATCCCATCACGGCGGGCAGCGCCTTGCCGCTGGCCGGCGCCGGGCTGGCGGTCGTCACCCTGGGCGTCTTGCTGTCTTACGGCTTGAGGCTGTGGCCGGGTGTCGACGCACGTTTGCATGCCTCGGGCGCGCAGACGGCCTTCCGCTTCAACTCGTATGTCGCGCTGGCACTCGCCGACCGCCTGGCCGGCGCGCCGGGTGTGGCCTGGACGGCGCTGATCATCGCCGTGTGCGTGCCGGTGGCCAACGTCGCCGCCGTGTGGCCGCTGGCGCGCCAGGGCGGCCATGGTTACCTGCGCGAACTGCTGCGCAACCCGCTCATCCTGGCCACGGTGGCCGGCCTCTTGTTCAACCTGCTTGGCCTGCGTCTGCCCGCGCTGGCCGAGACCACCGTCACGCGCATCGGCGCTGCCGCGCTGCCTTTGGGCTTGATGGCCGTGGGCGCCGGCCTGCAGTTGGGTGCGCTGAAGGAAGGCCCGCGGCTGGCTGCGGCGCTGTTGGCCATACGCCATGCGCTGCTGCCGGCTTTTGCCGTGGTGCTGGTGGTGGCGCTGGGCCTGCCGCCTGGCCAGCAGGCGGTGGTGGTGGCGTTTGCGGCTTTGCCCACCGCGTCAAGCGCCTATGTGCTGGCGGTGCGGATGGGCGGGCACGGCGGCTACACGGCAGGGCTGGTGACGGTGTCGACGCTGATCGCGATGGTGGCGTTGCCGCTGTGGCTGGCCGCCTGGCGCGCCTGGGCCGCCTGAACCTTGGCCCACTGGGGCCGGACAGGAAAGCAGCGGCTCAGGCCTCTCGCTGCGCCAACGCCCAGTCGATGTGCTCTGCTACCAACGCATCGGCATGCGGCAGTGCCGCCTGCAGCGCATGCGCGATGGCCACTTCCCCCGTCTCGCGCCAGGCATTGCCCAACGCCACGGCAAGGTTGCGCCGCCAGCGGTTGATGCCGATGCGGCGAACGGCGCTGCCCTCGGTGCGGCGAAGGAATTCGGCCTCGTCCCAGGCCCACAACTGCAGCAGCGTGGCGCCGCCCAGCGGCTCACGCGCATCGAAGTCCGGCAATGTGGCGCGCTGCGCGTACTTGTTCCAGGGGCACGCCAGCTGGCAGTCGTCGCAGCCATAGATGCGGTTGCCCATCAACGGCCGCAGTTCAGGCGCGATGGCACCGTCGTGCTCGATGGTGAGGTAGCTGATGCAGCGGCGTGCGTCCAGCCGGTAAGGCGCCACGATGGCCTGCGTGGGGCAGATGTCGATGCAGGCGGTGCAGCTGCCGCAATGGGCGCCGGTGGGCTGGCTGAGCGGCAGCGCCAGGTCGATGTAGATCTCGCCCAGGAAAAACATCGAGCCGGCCTCGCGGTGCAACACCAACGTGTGCTTGCCGCGCCAGCCCAGGCCGGCGCGCGTGGCCAGTTCTGCTTCCAGCACCGGGGCCGAGTCGGTGAACACGCGGTGGCCGAGCGGGCCCACTTCGGCGGCCAGGCGTTCGGCCAGGCGCTGCAGACGCTGGCGCAGCACCTTGTGGTAATCGCGGCCACGGGCATAGACAGAGATCACCGCATGCTGCGGGTCTGCCAAGGCCTGGGTCTCTTGCTGCAGCCATTGGGTATCGGTACCGCGCGGCAGGTAGTCCATGCGGGCGCTGATCACGCACACGGTGCCGGGCACCAGTTCGGCCGGGCGTGCGCGTTTCAACCCGTGGCGGGCCATGTAGCCCATGCCGCCGTGGAAGCCGGCCGCCAGCCAGGCCTGCAAACCCGCTTCGGCCGTGGCGAGATCGATGCCGGTGACGCCGATCTGTGAGAATCCCAGCTCACGCGCCCAAGCCTGCAGCCGCTGCACGAGTTGCTGCCCTTCTTCCTGATGCACGAGCCCACTGTCGACAGCCATGCACCGATTCTAGGAAGCCGCCAGCTGCGCTGGGCCGACGAAGCCGACTGCGCCGCGTACGCCTCCAAGACAGCTGCGGCGATGGCCACACGGCCCGAGCTGGCCAGCGCCTACATCGAACTGCACGGCAACCTCGGCGCAGGCAAGACCACCTTCGTGCGCCACCTGCTGCGCGCGTTGGGCGTGCAGAGTCGCATCAAGAGCCCCACGTACACGGTGATGGAAGCCTACGACCTGCCCGGGTTGAGCCGGTTGCCCGGGTTGCCTGATGGCGTGGCTTCGCATTTCGACTTCTACCGCTTCACCGATCCGCGTGAATGGGTCGACGCCGGCTTTCGCGAGGTCTTCGCGGAGCCGGGGCTGAAGCTGGCCGAATGGCCAGAGAACGCGCAGGCCATGCTGCCGGTGGCCGATCTGCGTCTCTACATCGAAGCCAACGTCGACGACAGCCGAAGCGTGCGCCTGGAAGCCGGCACCATGCTCGGTCTGGCGCTGTTTTGAACATGGCCAGGCACCCATTGCTCCAGCCACTGCGCGGCCGCCGTCTGGCACTGAAGCGCGCGGGTCAGCTGGTGCTGCTGCTGGGCGCGCCGCAGCTGGCGTTCGGCGCGGCGATCCTGGCGGTGCGCGTATGGCCGGCGCGCGTCTACACGCGCGTCACCATCGAATCCGACCAGCCCCTGTCTGCGACCCACCAGTTGGCGCAGGGCCCCGACCGGTTGGTGGTCGACATCGACGGCCTGGAGCTGAACGCGGCGCTGCGCGAGCTGGTGGGCCAGGTGCGGCCCGACGACCCCTTCATCGAGCGTGTGCGCGTGGGCCAGTACCAGCCGCGTGTGGTGCGTCTGGTCTTCGACCTCAAGCAGCCGGTGCGGCCGCAGCAGTTTGCGCTGGCCCCGGTGTCCATCTACCAACAGCGCCTCGTCTTCGACCTCTACCCCGTGCAAGAGGCCGACCCGCTGCTGGCGCTCGTGCGTGAACGCGAAGACGCCGGCCAGCGTGCCGCGCAGGCGGTGCAAGACGCCCTGGGCGAGCTGATCGCGCGCATCGAGAGGCCGGGGCCGGCAGCACCATCTTCGACGCAGGCCATGGGAGGCAGGGCGACGGCGCCATCGGCCTCGGGGCCGGCGCCAGCTTCAGCTTCACCATCGGCTCAGGGGATGGTCGCGGCCCCGCCGCCAGCGCCGCCTCAGGCGCAGGCGCCTCCCACCGCCAGTGAACGCCAGCGCGTCGACCGCCTCATCATCGTGGCACTCGACCCCGGTCACGGCGGTGAAGACCCCGGCGCGATCGGCCCCACCGGTCTGCGCGAGAAAGACGTGGTGCTGGCGGTGGCACTGGCGCTGCGCACCAGGCTCAACGCGGTGCCCGGCATGCGCGTGATGATGACGCGCGACGCCGACTACTTCGTGGCGCTGAACGAGCGTGTGCGCAAGGCGCGGCGGGTGCAGGCCGACCTCTTCGTCAGCATCCATGCCGATGCCTTCTTCCGACCCGAGGCGCGCGGCGCCAGCGTTTTCGCGCTCTCCACGCGCGGCGCCACCAGCACCGCAGCACGCTGGATGGCGCAGCGCGAAAACGCTGCTGACCAGGTGGGGGGCGTGAACATCGCGCAGGTGCGCGACCGCCAGGTGCTGAGCGCCATGCTCGACATGAGCACCACCGCGCAGATCAAGGACAGCCTCAAGCTGGGCCACGAGGTGCTGACGCGCATAGGCCGCGTCGGCCGGCTGCACAAGCCGCGTGTCGAGCAGGC
>JBBSCV010000031.1:0-17889 GCA_038249925.1 Burkholderiales bacterium | reverse complement strand
TCGTCGGCCGCTTCCATCGCCGCCTGGTAAGGCGTCTTGCCCATGCGCAGGTGTCGCATGATATTTTCGATCTCGACGATGGCGTCGTCCACCAATATGCCCACGACGAGGCTCATCGAGAGCAAGGTGACGGTGTTCAGCGTGAAGCCGAACACATAGTGCATCACCGCAAACGCCGGAATGATGGACAGCGGCAGCGCCGTGGCCGCCACCAGCGTGGCGCGCCAGTCGCGCAGGAAGAGCCACACCACCAGCACCGCCAGCACCGCGCCTTCCACCAGCAACAGCATGCTGCCGTGGTAGTTCTCGACCACCGGGTCGACGAAGTTGAAGGCCTCGGTCAGCGTCACATCAGGGTGTTCGTTGCGCAGCTTTTCCAGCGCGGCGCGCACGCCGTCGGCGACATCGGTTTCACCCGCACCGCGCGAACGCACGATCTCGAAGCCCACCACCGGCTGCCCGTTCAGCAGCGCGCCGCTGCGGCGTTCGGCCACGGTGTCGGTGACGCTGGCCACCTGGTCCAGGCGGATGCTGCGGCCATCGGCCAGGTTGATGTCGAGCCGGCCGAGTTCGGCCGCGCTCTGCACGGTGGCGATGGTGCGCACGCTCTGCTCGATGCCGCCCACGTCGGCACGGCCGCCGGAAGCATCTTGCTGCACGCTGCGCAGCTGGCGCGAGATGTCGGCCGCGCTCGCGTTCAGCGCCAGCAGCCGTGCGGGGTCGAGTTCGACATGCACTTCACGCGTGACGCCGCCGACGCGCGCCACGCTGCCCACGCCGCGCACCGCGAGCATGGCTTTCGTGACCTGGTTGTCGACGAACCACGACAGCGCCTCGTCGTCCATGCGCGAGCTGGCCACCGTGTAGGTGAGGATGGGCGCGCCAGCCAGGTCGAGCTTGCTGATGACGGGGTCGCGCAGTTCGGCCGGCAAGTCGCTGCGCACGCGCGAGACCGCCGAGCGCACATCGTCCAGGGCTTCCTGCGTCGGCTTCTCCAGGCGGAATTCCACCGTCACGATGGCCACGCCGTCCTGCACCTTGGTGTAGATGTTCTTCACACCCTGCAGCGAGGCGACGGCGTTCTCGATCTTGCGCGCGACCTCGGTTTCCATCTGCGCCGGCGCGGTGCCGGGCAGGCTGGCAGTGACGCTGATGGTGGGCAGGTCGATGTCGGGGAACTGCTGGACCTTCATCTGCTGGAAGCCGAGCAGGCCCGCCAGCGTGAGCATGACGAAGAACATCACCGCAGGAATCGGGTTGCGTATGCACCAGGCTGACACGTTCATGGTTGCGGCTTCTCTGAATGACTTCTGGGTTGCTTCTGGGCTGCTTCTCGGCTATTTCCGGGTCGCTTCGTGGTCATTGCGGGGCCGCGGCCTTCACCGCAGGCGCTGCATCCACCACCCGCACGGTGTCGCCGTCGGCCAGGAAACCGCCGCCGCTGGCCACCACGCGCACACCGGCGTCCAGCCCGGTGGTGATCTCGATGCGGTCCGCCACACGCCGGCCCACTTCCACCTTGGCCTGCGTCACCTTGTTGTCGGCACCCAGCTTGAAGACGTAGCTGAAGCCGTCGCGCAGCAGCACGGCGCTCTGCGGCAGCGTCAGCGCGGTGCGGCGGCCGGTGTCGAATTCGCCGCGCGCGAACATGCCGGCCTTCAACACACCGGGTTGCGGCAGGTCGACGTAGACGATGCCGTTGCGCGTGGCGGCGTCCACCGTCGGCGCCACCATGCGCAGCTTGCCGGCCACGGCGCTGCCGTCGCCGGCCTGCACGCGCACCAACTGGCCAGGCTTCAGCTGCGCCAGTTCATTGGCCGGCACTTCGGCACGCCATTCGAGCCGGCCCTGGCGGATGAGGCGAAAGAGTTCGGTGCCCGGCGACACCACCGCGCCCACCGTGGCGCTGCGCGCCGAGATGACGCCGTGGTCGGGCGCCAGCACCTGGGTCTGGGCCAGCCGAAGCTGCTGCGTCTGCGCCAGCGCGCGCACCGATTCCAGCCGCGCCTGCGCCGTGCGTTCTGCCGTCAGCAGCTGGTTGATCTGTTGCGCGCTCAAGGCGCCGCTGGCCTGCAGGTCACGGGCACGCTGGGCGTTGGCGGCGGCATCTGCCAGCGTGGCCTCGGCCTCGGCGGTGGCGGCACGGCTTTGCGCCAGGTCGGCGCGAATGAGGTCGGGCACGAAGGTCGCCAGCACCTGGCCGCGGCGCACCACGTCGCCCACGTTGACACGCACCTCGGCCAGGCGCAGGCCGCTCGTCTCGGCGCCGACCACCGCTTCCTGCCAGGCCGCGATGCTGCCGTTGGCCACCAGGGCGCTGCCGACCTCGCTGCGCTGCGCCTGTATCGCAGTGACGGTGAGCGCAGCCTTGGCGGCGCGCGTCGGGGCCGCAGCGGCCTTGTCGTCGGCGGCGTTCACCGCCAGCGCAACGACCAGACCGCACAACGCCAGGGCCGCAGCGGTGACGGCGGCCTGGCGGGAAGTGAATGTGGGCAACTTCATGGCAACAAGGGGCTTCAAGGTTGGACTGACGAGATGACGGTTCGGGGGGGCGCCGGATCGCTGGCCGACCAGCCACCGCCGAGCGCGCGGTAGAGCGAGATCCAGGCCGTGGCGCGTTCGGTCTGCAGCTCGACGAGTGCGCTTTGCGCCTGCACAGCGTTGCGGCGTGCGGCTTCCAGGTCGAAGAGGCTGCCCAGCCCGCTGCGCTGGCGCGCCTGCGTGGCCACGAGCGAGGCTTCGAAGTCGCGCGCTGCGGCCTCGGCGTCCTGCTGGCGGCGTGCCGTGCTGTCCAGCGCCACCAGGGCAGCTTCCACTTCGCGCACCGCGCGCCGCACCTGCGCCTGGTAGACGGCCACGGCGGCGGCGTATTCGGCATGCGCAGCGGCGCTGTTGGCCGCGCTGCTGCCGCCATCGAACAGCGGCAGGCTGACGACCAAAGGCCCGAGCACCCAGGTGCTGCCGCTGCTGGTGATGCCGGCACTGCGCAGGCCCGCCCCAGCCAGGCTGCCGGAAAGCCGCACCTGGGGCAGTTCGCGCGCTTCTGCGCTGCCGCGGTCGCCTGCAGCCGCCACCACGTTGCGCGCACCCTCGGCCAGGTCGGGGCGCTGCGCCAGCAGTTCGGCCGGCAAGGCCTGCACGGTGATGGCCGCCGGCATCGGCAGCGCGGCGGTGCCCGTGGCCAGCAGCTGGCGCAGTGCGGGTTCGGCAAGCGCCGTCAGCTCCACCAGGCTCTTGAGCAAGGTCTCGCACTGCGCCTGGCGCACGAGCACCAGACTGCGCGACTGCGCGGCGCTGGCACGCGTCAACGCGGCATCGGCCGGCGCGGTGAAACCGGCACGAGCGCTCAGCTCGGTGAGACGTGAAGTCTCCTCGCGCGACGCGGCGTCGAGCTGGGCCTGCGCTTGCTGGGCTTCGCAGCCGCGCAGCGCCACGTAGCTGGAGGCTGCCTCGGCGGCCAGCGACACGCGCGCGTCGTGCCAGCCGGCCTGCGCACCTTCCAGCCGTGCCTGGGCAGCGCTGCGGCCTGCCGCCACAGCGCCGAAGAGGTCGATTTCCCAGGCCGCCTGCAGGCCGACGCTGGCGCTGGTGGCGCTGGGCTGGCGTGGCAGGTTGCGGCCAGCACTGACGCTGCCCACGGCGTCGAGCTGCGGCAACCCGGCAGCGCCGACCGCCACACGTGTGGCGCGCGCCCGTTCGATGCGCGCGATGGCCACCACCAGCGTGGGGCTGGCGGCCTGCGCCGCTTCCACCAACGTTGGCAGCGCCGGGTCTGAGAAGCCGGCCCACCAGCGCGCCAGTTCGGTGGCGGCGCCACCGTGCGGCAGCGGGGCCTGCCAGGACGTGGGCATGGCCGCGAGCATGGCCGCCGAAGGCACAGAGCCGGGCGGCGCCGTGCTGGCACAGCCTGCCAGCCCGGCTGCCAGCAGCAAAGCCGCCGCGCTGAACGCGGGCCGGGTTCGGGGTGGGCAGAGGTCAACAGACAAGGTGGGCAGTTTCATCGCGCCTCTTCGGGTGGCTGTGTGGGCGCGGCAGCGCCACGGCGCCGCGCTTCGACTTGCACCAGCGCCAATGCGAATTCGACCAGACGCTCCGACCAGCGGTCGAGGTTCTGTTCTCCTTCGCTGATGCCGGGCGCCAGCACGTGG
This sequence comes from Burkholderiales bacterium, assembly GCA_038249925.1. Taxonomy (GTDB): domain Bacteria; phylum Pseudomonadota; class Gammaproteobacteria; order Burkholderiales; family Burkholderiaceae_C; genus Rubrivivax. The sequence goes on along the minus strand of JBBSCV010000031.1, from coordinate 13,741 downwards.
TTGATGTCGTGGCCGACGTGCAAGTGCACGCCCAGCCCGGCGATGCAGATGGCCAGGCGCTGCAGGTCCAGGTCGGCGGCGGCCGTGGTCTTCTCCAGCCCGAGATGACGGCACAGCACGGCCAGCAGGGCTTCGTGCATGTCGCGTATGCCGAAACTGGGGTCGGCGGCCCACAGGCCCGTGGGCTCCAGCATCTCGCGCAGGTGCAGCTTCATGCACAGGCGCGAGACATCGCCCTGCTTCAAGGGCTCGAGGAAACCGGCGTAGAAGCCGCGCAGCGCATCGGGCAGCGACAGGTTGTCGCCGTTGTAGCGGGCGAGGTCGTCTTCAGGCGCGCCCATCGGCTCGCAGAAGGCGGCGCGGTACAAGCCGGCCTTGTCGCCGAAGTAATAGCTGATGGCCGCGACGTTGACGCCCGCCGCTTCGGCCACCTCACGCGTGGATGTCTTGCTGTAACCCTGGGCTGCAAACAGCCGCAACCCGCTGTGCAGCAGGCGGTGGCGCGGCTCTTCGGCGGCACGGACAGGTGCGGGATGCGCTGCTGGCCCTCCGGGCGCGAGGGGCGCTGGGGGCCATGTTGCAGGCAACGGCTGGGGACGGCGTGAATTCACGGCGCCGACTCTAGCCGACTTAATCAAACGTTTGTTTAACTTACTCGGCTCTAGGGTTAACGCGATCCTGCAGCGACCGCTGCGGGCCCTGCAGAAGGGGTCAAGCCGGCAGCGTCACCCTGGCGTAGCGCGCCACCAGGCCCAGCAGTTCGTCTTCCGAATACGGCTTGCCGAGATAGTGGTCGACGCCCAGCTGTTCGGCGTAGTCGCGATGCTTCTGCGCGGTGCGCGAGGTGATCATCACCACCGGCAACCCGACCAGGCGAGCATCGGCACGCACGTTTCGCAAGAGATCGAAACCGTCCATGCGCGGCATCTCGATGTCCGACAGCAGCACCGTCGGCCGTTCTTCGGCCAGGCGCTCCAGGGCTTCCAGCCCGTCCTTCGCGGTGACGACGCGGTAGCCCTCGCGCACCAACAGGCGCTGCGTGACACGGCGCACCGTCAGTGAATCGTCGACCACCATCACCATGGGCGCGCGCTTCACCTCGGGCTCGGCCAAGGCTTCGGCTGGCAGCGCGAGGTCAGCGCCGACACTGCTCGCACCGCTGGCCTTCAGCATGCCCGCGCGGGCCTCGTCACCGTACAACGCGGCCAGCGCCACCGGGTTGTAGATCAACGAAACAGCGCCTGAGGGCAGCAGCGTGACGCCGGCCAGGCCGGGCAGGCGCGACAGCTGCGGCCCGACGTTCTTCACCACCACTTCCTGGTTGCCCACCACTTCGTCGACGTGCACCGCCACACGCTGCGTGGCGCTGCGAATGATCACCACGATCTGCGTGCGCCCGGTCATTTCGCTGCGCGAAGTGTTGCGCAGCAGGGCGCCGAGCCAGAAGAAGGGCACGTCTTCGTCGGCATAGCGCAGGTGAAGCCCGCTGTAGGCGCGCGCTACCTCGTCGGTCGGCACACGGCGCACGGTTTCGATCAGCGGCGACGGCACCGCCGCCAGCAGTTCGCCGCAGCGCAGCATCACCACCTGCGTGACGGCGGTGGTCAGCGGCAGCAGCAGCTTGAAGCGGGTGCCGGCGCCGGGCTGGCTCTGCGTTTCGATGCGGCCGCCCATCGAATTGACTTCGGCACGCACCACGTCCAGGCCGACGCCGCGGCCGGCGATCTCGGTCACCGTCTCTGCGGTGCTGAAACCGGGCTTGAAGATCATCTGCGCCAGTTCGGCGTCGCTGGCGGTTTCTCCGTCGCGCAAGAGCCCGCGCTCCAGCGCACGCTGGCGAATTCGCGTCAGGTCGAGGCCGGCGCCGTCATCGGCAAACTCCACCGCCACTTCGTTGCCCGCCTGGGCCACGGTGACGGTGATCAAGCCGCTGGCTTCCTTGCCGGCCGCGGCGCGTGCCGCCGGCGCTTCCACGCCATGGGCCACGCTGTTGCGCAGCAGGTGTTCGAAAGAACCTGCCATGCGCTCGAGCACACCGCGGTCGATCTCGATCGCGCCGCCGATGATTTCCAGCCGCGCCTGCTTGCCGGTCTCTCGCGCGGCCTGCCGCGCCGTGCGTTGCAGGCGTTCGGCCATGCTCTCGAATTCGACCATGCGCGTGCGCAGCAGGTCGTCCTGCAGTTCACGCGTCAGCCGCGCTTGCATCGCCAGTTCGTCCTCGCTGCTTTGCAGCGTGCGCTGCAGGCTGCGCTGCAGCGTGGCCACGTCGTTCACCGACTCGGCCATGAACCGCGTGAGCTCCTGGAAACGCGTGAAGCGGTCCATCTCCAGCGGGTCGAAGGTCTGCGAAGCGGCCTTGGCGGCCTCGATGCGCGTGGTGATCTGCGTTTCAGCCTGCAGCTCGATGTCGCGCAGCTGTTTGCGCAAACGGTCCAGACTGTCGGTCAGGTCGTTCAGCGAGCCTTGCAGCACCTTCACGTCGGCGTCGATGCGCGCCCGCGTGATGCTCACCTCGCCGGCCTGGTTCACGAGCCGGTCCAGCAGGCTGGCGCGCACGCGCACCACGGCATTGCTGGCGGCGGCCCGTTCCGGTTGAGCCGCCTCGGTGGTTTCGCCCAGCGTGAAGCGCGCCCAATCGATTGCCGGCAGCGCGGCCGCTGGCTCGGCGGCTGTCGTTTCAGCAGTGGCCGCTTCGGGTGAGGTGTCCAGCCCCAGCTCGGCCAGGGCTGCGATGGCCGACGCATCCGCAGCCATGAACTCAGGCGCAGCCTCGGGTTCGGCCTCTGGCACGGAAGGCATCGCCGCACCGCCTGGCTCATCGGCCTCGGCGGATGGCGTTTCGACGAGCGACGCTTCTTCGCGCAGTACTTCTTCGTGCAGCGCTTCTTCGGGCTGTGGCTGTTGCCACACCGCCTCTTCGACAGATGCTGCAGGCGCAGCAGGCCCCGGCGCGCCGCGCTCGCGCAGGCGCTCGAAGAGCACGCTCATGGCATCGGCGCGGGCCATCAGCGGGTCGATGTCCTGCGCCGTGATGTCGCCGAAACCCGCCAGTGCCTCGATGTCGGTTTCCAGCTTGTGCGCCATCTCGCCCAGCTGCATGGCGCCGGCCAGGCGCGCGCCACCCTTCAAGGTGTGCAGCGTGCGCATGCAGGCCATCGGCGCATCAGCGTCGCCGGGGTTGTCGAGCCAGTCGCGCAGGCGCGATTGCAGCTGCGGCAGCAATTCCTCGGCCTCTTCCTCGAAGATCGGCAGCAGTTCTTCGTCGATGACATCGACCACGCTGTCGTCTGCAGAAGGCGTGCCGGCGCGGTCCAGCCCGCCATGCCGTTCATCGTCCAGATCGTCAGAAGTCGCTTCGGGCGGCGGCAGCCGCTCGTGGGCGGCCAGCCGCTCCATCAACGTCGGCTCGACCTCGCGCAGGAAACCCGCGGCGAACTGGTGCAGCAGGCGGCGAATTTCCTCTGCGGCATCGCAGAACAGCGCCGGTTCACCTTCGCGGCCGCGGCCGGCGTCGTGCGAGCGCATCAAGGCGTGTTCCAGCGCGCGTGCCAGCGCCGAGAGGTCGGCATAACCCACCGTGGCCGAACTGCCGGCCAGCGAATGGGCCAGGGCCACGCTGCTTTCCGGCACCGCGTGGCGTTCGCTCTCCAGCGCCCACTCGGCCAGTTCGGTGACGAGCCGGCGCGAGAGTTCGTCGGCCTCGTTGAGGTAGATGTTGAAGAGAGGGATGCTGATACGCAGCGGCCCGATCAACTTGACCTGCTCGTCCTCGCCCTGCGCCTCGTCGCCTGCGTCGAGCGCTGGCTGGACCTCTGCCGCAACGTCCTGCTCTTCAGCCAGCGCCGCAGCCTGCGACGGCATGCCCTCGCTCTGGGGTGTGTCAGCCGTGTCGCCCAGGTCGAGCTCGAAATTCAGCGGCAGATCCAGCGCGCCGGGTTCTGCGGCGGCGGTGGCTGCGTCCTCGGACGGCGGCAGCCGCACGGTGTCCATCACCGGATCTAACTCGAACGCGACCGCGGGGGCCGCCGGCGCTGCCGAGGCATCGGCGAAGAGCGCGCTCATGTCCTCGAGCTCGATCTCCAGCGCCTCACCTTCTGGCATGGCGTCCGGCATGGCGTCCGGCATGGCGTCCGGCATGACCGGTCCACCCAGGTCGAGGTCGGCCGCGCTGGGCAGCTCGGGCACGCGCTGCGACAGCGTCTGATCCGGCTGCCGGAAAGTGCTGCCGGGCTCCGCGAATTCCGGCAGCTCGAAATCGAAATCTTCCAGCTCCAGCGCAGTGCCTGCAGGCACAGCATCCGTCGAGAGCTCGGGCGGCAAATCGAGCGACGGCAAGTCGAGCAGCTCGTCCGAGGCCGCCGCGAGTCCCGCCACAGGCGCGGCCTCGCCGCCCTCGACCACTTCCTCGGGCGGGTCGAAAGTCAGCTCCATCAACTCGCCCACCGAGGGCGCAGGCGCGGGCGCGGCGGGCGGGCTGTCTGTCAGCGCGAAGTCGAAATTCAGCGCTGCTTCTGCCGCCGGCGCGGGCGCGAGCGCGGGTGCTGGCGGCACAGCCACAGCAGAACCGTCGGGGCGCTGGGGCAAGGCAATGGGCAAGAGTTCAGCGCTCAGGCGCAGCGCGTCTGCCGCGCGCGCCACATCGGCGGCCTGGTGGCCGTGGTCTTCGCCCACGGCGATGGCTTCGGTCCAGTCGGCGAGGTAGATCAGCGCCTCGGCGGTGAACTGCCGCAGCGGGCTGTCCAGCCGCGGCGCATGTGCCAGACGGTCGTTGTAGAGCTGTTCGCAGGCCCAGCCAGCTTCGCCGAATTCTTTCAGCCCGACCATGCGCGAGCTGCCCTTGAGCGTGTGAAAGGCCCGCCGCACGTGGGTGAGGTCGGTGCCGTTCTCGGGCGCTTCACCCAGACGCGCCAGCGCTGCATGCGCGTCGGCGATGACCTCGCGGGCTTCCTCGATGAAGATGTCGCGCATCTCCACGTCGTCTTCCAGCCCCGTGCCACCGGCCGGCGCGGGTGTCGGCGCAGGCACAGGGGCCGACGCCGGCACCGGCGGCGCGCCCGGCGGCGACAGCGCGGCCACGGCATCGGCCAGTTCGCGGCGCACGGCTTGGCGCGCATCGGGGTCGACGGCAGTGCGCAGCGTGTTCTGTGCGCCGGCCAGCAGCCGCGCCAGCTCGGGCTGCTCGGCCGCATAGGCCAGCTGCGCCAGCGGCTCCAGCCGGTGTGCGATGTCTTCGTCGGCGACACCAGGCAGCGCGGCCAGGCTGGCCAGTTCACGCAGCTGCTCCAGCAGCGGCACGGCCGGGGCTTGCGGTGCGGCAACCGCCAACTCGGCACCAGAGTGGCTGTCGTCGAACGCGGCGAAGGCAGACACGCGGTCGGTCTGGCCCATCACGGCGCTCAGGCTGCCCGTCTCGGGGTCGAAGCGGAACAGGTTCTTGGCCAGCGCCGGCTGCACCGCCAGCATGTCGATGAGAAAGCTGAGCGCGCCCAGGTTGTCGGCCAGGCGGTCGAAGGTGCCGGCCTGCACCGCACGGGCGGGGTCGACCTCGGTCTGCGCCAAGGCGTCGACGTCGTCGCGCATGTGCAACGCTGCGGCCGAGGCCTGTTCGAGGCCCAGCACCGACAGCACGCCGCGCATCGAAGACAGCTGCGCCGGCACCGGAATCAGCAGCTGCCGCTGCGAGGGGTCGCGGAAATACTGGTCGATCTGTTTTTCGATCTCGGACAGCGAGGCGCGCAGTTCCTGCACCACGCTGCCCATCGTCTGGCGGTCGCTGACCCGGCGGTACAGCTCCTCCATCCACACTTCGAGCGGCTGCGGCTCCGCGCCCTGGCGCACGGCGTCGATGCGCGACGCCAGATGCAGCACGCGCGGCGCAAGCTCGGGATAGTCGAACTCGCCGTCTTCCAGCGAGGCATCGAGGTAGAGGATGGCGGTGGCCACTTCCATGGCCAGCGTCGGCGACGGTGCCTCGCCGGAATTGACGGTGGTGGCCACGGCGGACTGCAAGGCCTGCGCCAGCTGCTCACCATGCGGCAGCAGGCGCTGCAGCGATTCACCGACCAGCGAGAACTGTTCGGGCAGCGCGGTCATGCGGTGCAGTTCACCACCTGCCACCGCCGACCACGAATCCTTCGCCGCCGCCACGCGCTTGCGCGCCAAGGCCAGCACGGCAGGGTCGAAGCGGCCCAGGCGCGGCGTTTCGTAGTCGGCCGAAGCCTGGACATCAAGCTTCCAGGCCTTGCGCACGGCCGAAAGGCGCGGGGCCTCGTGGCCGGCCATGGGGGTCTTGGCCTGGCTGCAGAAGAACAGCAGGTCTTGCGCCAGACGGTCCGACAGCGCGGACTGGCCGCGCACCGAGGCGCGCAGCTGCGACAGCAGCCGCGAAGCCAGACGCTTGACGTAGACGTCACCCACCAGCAGGCCTGCCGCCTGGGCCTGGAACACCGCGGCGGCCAGCTGCCAGAAGGTGCCCAGCTGTGCGCCGCCTTCGCGTGCCATGCGTGCACCGGCGCCCAGATCGGCGCAGAGGTCGCTCATGCGGTCCAGCGGGCCGCGTGCCGTGTCGCCCGCGGGCTGGCGCATCACTGCGAGCGTCAGGGTCTCCATCTCGCCGCGCGTGGCGTCGTCGGCGGTGCGCGCCGTGGCCGTGGCGTCGTGGGACAGCTCGCGCCACTGCCATTCCTGTTTCCACAAATCGGCCGGGTGCACGCGGTCGGCACCGGCCAGCTGAAGCACCGCCCGGTATTGCGGGAACAGCATCACCGGCGACACCGGCTTGCCGGCCAGTTGCCGGGCCAGGAAATCGAGCACCGCGAAGGACACCTTCTCGACCGTGTCGACGGCCGCAGCCGTCACCAGCGCCGGTCTGGCGGCCATGCGCTGCACCGCCGCTTCGCTGGCGCGCAGCACATCGGCCACTGCCGGCTGGCCCACCAGTTCGAGCGCACCCACGCCCTGGTGCAGCTGCGAACGTGCGCTGCGCAGCACCGAGGGGTCGACCGCGTCCAGGTCGCCGCCGCGTGCGGCCTCGGCCTCTTTCAAAAAGCGGCGCAGCGCCTTGTTGGCCGCTTCCAGTGAGCGGCGCAACTCGCCATTCACCCACGCCAGGGCGCTGAGATCGTCTTGCACGGGCAGATCATTCACTTCACGAACTCCCGCTCATCACCCAACCGGGCCTTGCACGAAACCGGCCTTGCCGGGCCGCTGCAAAAACCCCGTCAGAGGTCAGCGACCGAAGGAAGCGTTTCAGTTTCATGCGATCTTGAAGCGCGCCACCGATGCCTTCAACTCTTCAGCCGTGCGCGACAGCTCACGCACCATCTGCGCCGTGCTGCGCGTGCCTTCAGATGTCTGCTCGGTCACCGCGAAGATGTGCTGGATGTTGGCCGCCACCACGTTGGCCGATTCGGCTTCACGCAACGCCTCTTGCGAGATGCGCTGGATCAGCTGCGACAGCTCACGCGTGACGCGGTCGATGTCGCCCAGCGCGGCGCCGGCGGCGTCGGACAGGCGCGCCCCTTCCACCACACCCTGGGTGCTGCGCTCCATGGCACCCACGGCGTCCTGGGTGTCGGTCTGGATGGTGCGCACGATGGCAGCGATCTGCCGCGTCGCGTCGCCTGAACGTTCGGCCAGGCGCTGCACTTCCTCGGCCACCACGCTGAAGCCGCGGCCGGCGTCGCCGGCGCTCGCGGCCTGGATGGCGGCGTTCAGCGCCAGCACGTTGGTCTGCTCGGTGATGTCGGAGATCAGCTCGGTGATCTCGCCGATCTCCTGGGAACTCTCGCCCAGCCGCTTGATGCGCTTGGAGGTGTCCTGGATCTGGTCGCGGATGGCGTTCATGCCGCCGATGGCGTTCTGCACAGCGCCCAGGCCGGTTTCGGCCGCGCGCAGCGACTGGCGCGCGACCTGCGCGGTTTCCTGCGCCTGGGCCGACACGTCGTTGATGCGGCCGGCCATCTGGAGCACCGAGTCACCCGTGCTGCGGATTTCGCGCAACTGCTCGGTCGAGGTGGCCAGCAGTTCGGTCGAGGTCTGCTCCACCTGCTGGGTGGTTTCGGTCACGCGGCCCACCGTGTCCTGCACCTGTGCGACCAGGCTGCGCAGCTCTTCCACGGTGTAGTTCACCGAATCGGCGATGGCCCCGGTGATGTCTTCCGTCACTGTGGCCTGTTGCGTCAGGTCGCCTTCGGCCACCGTCTGCAGTTCGTTCATCAGGCGAAGAATGGCGGCCTGGTTGGCGTCGTTCACACGCTTGGCTTCCTGCTCCTGACGCTCGGCCTCCTGGCGCTGGCTGTCGGCCGCGCGCGAGCGGCCGGTCTGGTCGATGACGAAGAGGCGCAGCAAGCCGAAGCCACCGGCTCCCATCAGCGCCAGCGCCAGCAGCAACCCCACCAGCCGCATGCCGCCGAACCCGGCCGAGTCGGCCAGGGCTTTTTGCAGGCCGTCCAGCCCGACGCGCAGCGTTTCGGAGTCGGCCACGATGGCGGTCTGCGCTTCGCGGGCGGAGACCAGGCCCTGCAGGTTACCGAGAATCGCGTTGGCCTCGGTGCGGGTCTGCTCGTACTGCGCCAGCAACTGCGTCAGCTTCTCCTTCGTCTCGGGGTCGCGCGTGCCGGGCAGGCGCAGGTCTGCGTTGCCGTCGGCCACGCCCTGAGCAATCTCGCGGAAGGAATTCAGGTCTTTGCCGAGCAGGAAGACCGCCTCGGCGCTGACGCCCTCGGTGGTGAGGAATTCGTTGGCGCTCTTGCCGATGCGCTGCGTCAGCATCACGAGCTGGCCCACGGCCGACAACTCGGCCGCAGAGGCGCCGCTCTGCAGCTTCAGCGACGACACCGTCTCGGCGGTTTCCAGCAGGTCGGCGCTCTGGCGGTTGATGGAGCGCAGCGCCTGCCCCACTTGCGTCAGCGTCTTCTGCTGGCCGATGACGAAAGCGGCATTCTTCTCGGCCTTGTCGACCAGCGGCACCAGCGTGTCCAGCGAGCCTTGCAGCGCAGCGGGCACCGCCGCCACGTCGCCTTCGCCGGTGCTCAGGCTGCGCACGTTGCGCACCAGAATGCTGATGCTGTCCTGCACTTCGGGGAAAGCGGCGGTGTTGCCCACCAGGGCCTGAGACACCGATTTGGCCAGCCGCTGCGACTGCGTCGTGGCCTGACCGGCTGCGCCGAGCTGCTCTGCGCTGCGGTTGCCGGCTGCCAGCGCCAGAACGGCCACCAACAGCAGCAGCGCGAAACCTGCCGCAAACAGCGCCAGCATCGCACGCTGCTGGCGCGCGAGCGGCCATGCACCGACCACCGGCAAGCCGGTGGTGAAGCCGTCGGCGTCAGCGCCCGGGTGGCGACTTTCGGGAAAGTCGGCCGCCATTTCGGACGGCGCTGCCTCGGAAATGATGGACGAGTCTGCGTTGTCGAGCCGGCTCGGTTCCATGCCCATCGTGCTCTGCCCCAGGCGCTGGGTGGCTTCCATGGGGTTGTCGAGCTGCGCCAGTTCGTCGTAGGGCGCTGTACGCGGGCCAGCGGTGCTTTGAGCTTCGGTCTTGCGGCCGTTGCCTGTGATCCTGTCAAGGAAGCTCATGTCGTCCTCGTGATTGCGGGGGGGCACACCAGCGGCTGAAGCCGGGGCTGCGCGGAGAAATGGATAGGCAGGCCGCGAATCGTCATGTCACTCAGGCCGCGATGGCCAGAAACTGGTCGTGACGCGCCAGCGCGGCCAGGTCGATCTCTTGCCACACGCGGCCGGCAACGTCGCGCCAGCGCGCCCCGGCAAACACCGGGCGCGGTTGCTGTGCGTCGGCTTCCGAAGCCGGTTCAATCGTCAGCTGCTCGGCGCTGCGCAGGCCGGCCAGGCGGTCGATCAGGACAGCGCAGTTGGCGCCGGTGCGCGCATTCAGCGCCAACAGCCTCGCCTGCTCACGCACAGCGTCGCGTGCGATGGGCGCGCGCAGGCCGAGAAAGGCGGCCAGGTCGACGACACCGTGCAGGCCGCCGCGCAGGTTGGCCACGCCGAGAAACCAGCGCTGCGTGTGGGGCACCGGCAGCAGCGTGCCGACGGGAAAAATCTCGCCTGCGGTGGGCAGCGGGAAGAGCAGGCCCAGACCGCCACACTCCACGGCCAGCCACGACAGCGCACGCGTCTCGGTGCGCGCCTGCTGCAGTCGGTCGGCCAGCCGCGTCTGCAGCTCGCGCAGGGCTTCGCGTCTGGCCATCAGTCAGCAGCGCCGCAGGCGGGCATCAGTCGAAGGCCTTGATCTTGGCGAACAACTCGTCACCGTTGACCGGCTTGACGATGTAGTCGCGCGCTCCCTGGCGCATGCCCCAGACCTTGTCTGTTTCCTGGTTCTTGCTGGTGCACATGATCACCGGCACATCGGAAAACCGCGAGTCGCGGGTAATGGCACGCGTGAGCTGAAACCCGTTCTGCCCCGGCATCACCACATCCATCAAGATGAGGTCGGGCTTCTCTTCGTCCAGCCGACGCATGGCCTCTTCGCCGTTTTCGGCGGTGCGAACGGCATAGCCGTGCTTGCCCAGCAGCTCTGACAAGTGATGCAGCTCGGTCTTCGAGTCATCGACGACGAGAATTTTCTGAATCGGCATCGGGAGGGGTTCCTTGGGCTGAGCTTGGGCTGAGTCGCTGCAGTAGCGCGATCATCGAACCGTATCAGGCCGCGCTGCGCCGGTATTGGTCGACGGCGCGCAAGAGCTGCTCTTTCGTGAAGGGCTTGGTGAGATAGTCTTCCGAGCCCACCATGCGCCCGCGCGCCTTGTCGAAAAGGCCGTCCTTGCTGGACAGCATGATCACCGGCACGTGAGTGAACTTCGGGTTGCGCTTGATGATGGCGCAGGTCTGGTAGCCATCCAGCCTCGGCATCAAAATGTCACAGAAGATAAGTTCGGGCATGTGGTCGTTGACCTTGGCCAGCGCGTCGAACCCGTCTTCAGCCAAAACCACTTCATGCCCGCCCTGGCGCAGAAAAATTTCGGCGCTGCGGCGGATGGTGTTGCTGTCGTCGATGACCAGCACTTTCGCACCACTGCCTGCGCCCGTTTCAGGACCCTGAATCTCCAAGCGCTGTTCTCCCTGAAGAGCTCCGCCGCGCGCGCCGCAGCCCGTACGGTCGGGTCAGAGCCCGTGAATTGAATGCGGCGCAGCGAACGGCGCCGCCTGGAGTGCACGAGCCGTAGTGCCGGCTCTGTGCCAGCCCCGCGCACCGCCGCTCAGATCTGGACCATCTCGAAATCTTCCTTGCGCGCCCCGCATTCAGGGCAGGTCCAATTCATCGAGACATCGGCCCACGCGGTGCCGGGCGGTATATCGTGCTCCGGATCACCGTCGGTTTCACTGTAGATCCAGCCGCAGATCAGGCACATCCAGGTACGGGGTTCGCTCACGGTCAGACTGTCACCTCACTACAATGGAGCGCGATTGTAGCCACGCATTTCCGGGGCTTTCCGCGGAATTGTGAGGACCTATAACCCATTCTTCAGGGTTTGCTGGAGGTTCAGCGGCAACGCTGACCGACACGACCCTTCCGCGTTACGCTCCCGCTCAGGCCGATCGCTCATGACCCCCGAAACCTCACCGGCCCCGGCCCTCGAAGACCCCCACACCGAACCGCCGCCGCCGGCCTGCGTGATGTGCTTCAACGCCAGCGACCCCAGCGGCGCCGGCGGCATGGCTGGCGACGTGGCCACCATCGCCGCCATGGGTGCCCACGCGCTGCCTGTCGTCACCAGCATCGTCATGCGCGACACCGCCGACACCTTCGACCAGCACGAGATCGAGGCCGATGCCGTGGCCGAGCAGGCGCGCACCATCCTCGAAGACGTGACGCTGGCGGGCTGGAAGGTGGGCTTCCTGGGCAATGCCGACAACGTGAGCGCGGTGGCCGAGGTGCTTTCCGACTACACCGAGATTCCTCTCGTCAGCTACCTTCCGAACCTGAGCTGGATGGAAGAAGACGCTCTGCAGCCTTACCTCGACGCCTTCCGCGAGCTCATCCTGCCCGCCACCGAGGTGCTGGTGGGCAGCCACAAGACGCTGCAGGACTTTCTGCTGCCCGATTGGGACAGCGAGCGCCCGCCGTCGGCGCGTGAACTGGCGGTGGCCGCTGGCGAACACGGCACCCGGTACGTGCTGGTCACCGGCATCATGTTGGCGCCCAAGACCGTGGCCAAGGCCGTCAAGGGCGAGGCGGCGATGCCCCCCGAACAGTACATCGACAACGTGCTGGCCAGCCCGCAGGGGGCCATCACAGGCGAAAAGTTCGAGCGTTTCGACACCTCGTTCATGGGCGCCGGCGACACGCTGGCCGCGGCGCTGGCCGCACTGCTGGCGTCTGGCAGCGAACTGCAGCCGGCCGTGGGCGAAGCCTTGAGTTTTCTGGACCAGAGCCTGGACGCCGGTTTCCGCCCCGGCATGGGCCACGTCGTGCCCGACCGCTTCTTCTGGGCCCTGCCCCCGCCCGAAGAGGGCGAGATGCCCGAAGGCGGCATGCCCGAGCCCGAACCCGAAGACCCGCTCGGCAAGGGCACGCCCCGGCGTGTTCATTGATGCCCCCAAGCTCGCCAGTGCTCGCTGCGCCCCGAGGCGACCGCCCGCCAGTGGCCCGGCAGAGCCGGTTCTGCGGGAAGCTTGACCCACACATCACGATATGACGACCAACGAAACACTTTTTGCCCGCGCGCAGCGCGTCATTCCCGGCGGCGTGAACTCGCCTGTGCGCGCCTTCCGCGCCGTCGGCGGCACGCCGCGTTTCATCACCCGCGGCCACGGCGCCTACATCTGGGACGCCGAGGGCCAGAAGTACATAGACTACATCGGCAGCTGGGGCCCGATGATCCTGGGCCATGGCCACCCGGCGGTGGTGGATGCTGTGCAAAAAGCGCTGCTGGATGGCTTCAGCTTCGGCGCGCCCACTGAACGCGAGATCGAACTGGCCGAGGCCATCATCGCGCTGGTGCCCGGTTGCGAGATGGTGCGCCTGGTCAGCAGCGGCACGGAAGCCGGCATGAGCGCGCTGCGCCTGGCGCGCGGCGCCACCGGGCGCACCAAGTTCATCAAGTTCGAGGGCTGTTACCACGGCCACGCCGACCCGCTGCTGGTGAAGGCCGGCTCGGGCCTGGCCACCTTCGGCTTCCCCACCAGCGCCGGTGTGCCTGACGACGTGGTGAAGCACACGCTGGTGCTGCCCTACAACGACGTGGCGGCGCTGGAAGCAGCGTTCGAGACGCATGGCAACGAGCTGGCCTGCGTGATGCTGGAGCCTGTCGCCGGCAACATGAACTTCGTGCGCGCCAGCGTGCCCTTCATGACGCGTCTGCGCGAGCTGTGCACGGCGCATGGCGCGATGCTGGTGTTCGACGAAGTGATGTCGGGCTTTCGCGTGGCGCTCGGCGGCGCGCACAGCCTCTATCAGCAGTTGATCCCGGGCTTCAAGGCCGATGTGTTCGTGTTCGGCAAGGTCATCGGTGGCGGCATGCCGTTGGCGGCCTTCGGCGCCAGCAAGGCCATCATGGAGCACCTGGCGCCGCTGGGTGCGGTCTACCAGGCCGGCACGTTGAGCGGCAACCCGGTGGCCACCGCCTGCGGCCTGGCCACGTTGAAAGAGATCACCAAGACCGGCTTCTTCGACGCGCTGGGCGCACGCACGACCTCGCTGGTGCGCGGCCTGGAACACGTGGCGAAAGATGTCGGCGTGCCGATGATCGGCGACAGCCTGGGCGGCATGTTCGGCTTC
>JBBSCV010000030.1:0-17988 GCA_038249925.1 Burkholderiales bacterium | reverse complement strand
GGAAGGCACGCGCCCGCTGCTCGTTGAAATACAGGCGCTGGTGGACAGCGGCGGCCCCAGCCCGCGGCGCCTGAGCGTGGGCCTGGACCGCGACCGCCTGGCCATGCTGCTGGCCGTGCTGCACCGCCATGCGGGCGTGGCGTGTCTCGACCAGGACGTGTTCGTCAACGCGGTCGGCGGCGTGCGCATTGCCGAGCCTGCCGCCGACCTGGCCGTGCTGCTGGCCATCCAGGGCAGCCTGCGCGGCAAGGCGCTGCCGCGCGGATTCATCGCCTTTGGTGAAGTGGGCCTGGCCGGTGAAGTGCGGCCCGCGCCGCGCGGGCAAGAGCGGCTGAAGGAAGCCGCCAAGCTGGGGTTCAGCGTGGCCGTGGTGCCGAAGGCGAACGCGCCCAAGAAGCCCATCGAAGGCCTGACGGTGCACGCGGTCGACCGCATCGAGCAAGCCATCGAAGCCGTGCGCGGCCTGGGGTGATGACGGCCCGCTCTTGTGATGTCGCCCCATCGGCCCAAACTTGAAGCCTGTCCCTGCGAAGCAGTCGTGAACAAGGAGTGGCGATGTTGAAGAAGCTGGCAATGCTGTGGGCGTTGGTGCGTGGCGACGCGCGCCACCTCTGGCGGGCCTTGCGCCACCCGCTGCAGCCGCGCTGGCTGAAGCCGGCCGTGGGCCTGATGCTGCTGTACCTGGTGTCGCCGGTCGACCTGCTGCCCGACTTCATCCCGGTGCTGGGCCTGGTGGACGACCTGGTGCTGCTGCCGCTGGCGGTGCGCTTCGTGCTCGACCGCCTGCCGCTGGCAGTGCGCGCCGACATCGGCCACGGCCAGCGCGTCTGAACTTTCAGGCGCGGCCTCCGGCCCGCCTTTCAGGCCGGCTCTTCAGGCCCGCATTTCAGTCCCGTCTCTCGCGCCAGGTTTCCCGCAAGCCGTGAACCAGCCGGCGCAACTCGTTGCGAACGCGGTAGGCGTAGGTCGGCAGGCGCCGTGTCCAGTGAAATTTGCGGCTGCCTCCTGCCGGTGCGGTGATGGTGCTGGCGATGGTTTCGTCGTGACCGCAAGGCGTGGGCGTCACGAGCCGGAACTTGATGCCGAAGCGCCAGCCCTGATCGAACACATGGTCGTAGGGCAACTGCACCGGCAGCAGGCCACCGGGTTCACGCAGATAGGCCTCGGCGGCATGGCGGTTCATCAGGTAGGCGCTGCTGCCGGTGCAGCGGCTCAGCATCACGGCCAAGTGGTGGCCGGGCGCCAGTTCGAGGTAAGGCTGCGGTGTGCCGCGGTGCACCGCAGAGAGCTTGGCCACGTCCCAGCGCGTGCGGTGTTTCATCAAGCCTTGCAGCACCGCAGGCAGGCTGTCCTGCAGCAGCACGTCGTCTTCCAGCACCAGCGCGAACTCGGCGTCGCTGGCCAGGAAGTTGCGCATCACGTCGATGTGCGACAAGTAACATCCCAGCTCGCCTGGCAGCGGCGTCATGCCGTGTTTGCGGTGGAAGGCCGGCTCGTCGAGCGCGGCCCGTTGTGCGGGTGTCAGCGCCCGCGCATCCACCGCCGCCAGCCGTGTGCAGGGCAGATGCAGTCGCTGCAACTGCCCGCTGATGCGAGCCAGCCTTTCGGGCGCCCTGTCGAGATTGATCACCCATGTCTGCAAAACTGTCATTTCAGCGATTCTCGGCCAAGGCGCAAACCGCTCTGGGCTGGACTCTGGCGGCCTTGGCCGTGACCGCCGGCTATGTGGGCTACGGCTGGCCGGGCGTGATGCTGGCGCTCACGGTGGTGGTGTTCTGGTTGCTGCTGCAGTTCAGCCAGGCACTTCGCACGCTGCGCATCGCCAGCCAGCGGCCTGTGGGCAAGGTGCCCAGCGCCGTGATGTTGAACGCCAAGCTGCACGCCGGCATGCGGCTGCCGCAAGTGCTGCGGCTGACGCTGAGCCTGGGCCGAAAGCTGAGCGACGAGCCCGAGGTCTGGGCCTGGGCCGATGACGAAGGCAGCGAGGTGCACGTGCAGCTGCAAGGCAGCCGCGTGGCGCAGTGGGCCTTGCACCGGGGGCGCGCTGACATCGACCCCGAGGTCGACCAGGCGGCGGCCCCCCGCACCGAGCCCCAGCCCGGCACCTAAAATCCGCTGCTTCACAGCCCGCACGCAGCAAGGAGTTCCCCATGTCGATGTCCGACCGAGACGGCAAGATCTGGATGGACGGCCAGCTCGTCGAATGGCGCGACGCCAAGATCCACGTGCTGAGCCACACCCTGCACTACGGCTGCGGCGCCTTCGAGGGCGTGCGCGCCTACAACACCGCCCAGGGCACGGCCATCTTCCGGCTGCAGGAACACACCGAGCGCCTCTTCAACAGCGCCAAGATCCTGCGCATGAAGATTCCCTTCACGCCGCAAGAGGTGATGGAAGCACAGCGGACCGTGGTGCGCGAGAACAAGCTCGAGAGCTGCTACCTGCGCCCACTGATCTGGATCGGCGACGAGAAGCTCGGCGTCAGCCCCAAGGGCAACACCATCCACCTGATGGTCGCGGCATGGCCCTGGGGTGCCTACCTGGGTGAAGAAGGCCTGAAGCGCGGCATCCGCGTGAAGACCAGCAGCTACACGCGCCACCACGTGAACATCACCATGACGCAGGCCAAGGCGGTGAGCAACTACACCAACAGCATCCTGGCCAACATGGAAGCCACCGACGAGGGCTACGACGAGGCGCTGCTGCTCGACCCGAGCGGCTTCGTGGCCGAAGGCGCGGGCGAGAACATCTTCGTCATCAAGAAGGGCGTGGTCTACACGCCCGACCTGTCGGCTGGCGCTTTGAACGGAATTACGCGCGACACCATCTTCCACATCTGCCAGGACTTCGGCCTGAAGCTCGTGGAAAAGCGCATCACGCGCGACGAGGTCTACATCTGCGACGAGGCGTTCTTCACCGGCACCGCGGCCGAGGTCACACCCATCCGCGAGCTCGACCGCATCGAACTCGGCACCGGCGAATTTGCGGGAACGCGGGGGCCGATCACCGAGAAGATCCAGGCGGCGTTCTTCGACATCGTCAACGGCCGCAGCCCCAAGTACGCCGAATGGCTGACGCGGGTGTGAGCAAGACCATGACTGAGCCCAAAGCTGTCGTCGAACTGAGTGCCTCCGAGCTGCAAGGCCCGGGCGTGGTCTTCTGCCCCAACCCCAAGATGGCGCTGTGGAGCACGCACCCGAAGGTGTTCATCGACGTCGCCACCACGGGCGAAGGCCGCTGCCCCTACTGCGGCACCGTCTACCGTCTGAAGGCCGGCGAGCAGTTGCGTGGCCACTGAGCGCGGGGCCTGCGGGCTCTAGATCGGCTTGAAGCCGGCCGTGAAGTGCTCTTTCAGCGGCGCCGTGGGCAGCGGTGGAAACTCGATGTGCACCTCGGGCACCGCGTGGTCGGGCAGTCGCTTCAGCAGGTCGCGTATCAACGCCAGGCGGCCGCTGCGCTGGTCGTTGAAATTCACCAGCGTCCACGGCGTGTGCTTGCCGTGCGTGGCCTTCAGCATGGTGTTGCGGGCCTCGGTGTAGTCGGCGTAACGCGCCCGCGCTTCCAGGTCGACCGGGCTCAGTTTCCAGCGTTTCAGCGGGTCGGCCAGGCGTTCGGCGAAGCGCTCTTCCTGCTGCGCCTGGTCCACCGTCAACCAGTACTTGAAGAGCAGCATGCCGTCGTCCACCAGCATCTTCTCGAACACCGGCGCCTGCTTCAGAAAGGCCAGTGCCTGCGCTTCGCTGCAATAGCCCATCACGCGCTCGACGCCGGCGCGGTTGTACCAGCTGCGGTCGAAGAGCACGATCTCGCCGGCCGCCGGCAAATGCGCCACGTAGCGCTCGAAGTACCACTGCGCGCGTTCACGGTCGTTGGGCTTCGGTAGCGCGACAACGCGGCACTGGCGTGGGTTCAGCGTGCCGCTGATGGCCGAGATGACGCCGCCCTTGCCGGCCGTGTCGCGCCCTTCCACCAGCACCAGCACGCGCTTGCCGGTGTGCTGCAGCCAGCGCGCCATGTCGTTGAGCTCCAGTTCCAGCGGCGCCAGCTCTTCCTGGTAGGCGCCCTCGCCCAGGCGGTCGGCGCCGGTCATGGCTTTGCCGTGCTTGTCGTTCTTCGTCTTGTCGGACTTCGCCATCGCAGCCTCCAGACCCGTGACCGGGCTCACGCTGCACTGTAGCCGTGCAGCCGGTCGCTGGCCCCGGCGGCGTGGACGCTGGCATTGAAAGAGACGACGACGCGCTCCAGCGCGCCGTCGTAAGGCAGCGCCTGGTGCGCCAGCCAGGATGGAAACAGCAGCAGCTGACCGGGCAGCGGTTCGACGTCGACATGAGGCGGCTGCAGGTAGGCGTTGCCCAGGTCGACATGCGCGCCGCCCAGCATGGCGAAGGGCGGTCCGTACAGGCGCGTGACGCCGTTGGCCGCGCCGTAGACCGGGTGGGCTGTGCGCGGCCCGGGCGAATCGGCCTGAACGATGTAGACGCCAGACCAGGAACAGTTGCCGTGCGTGTGCACGTCATGAAAGGCGCCGGCACGGCTGGTCTGGAACCACATGCCGGGGATGGCCACTTGCAGTTCGATATTTCCGGGCGACCAGTGGCCGCGGTTGGCGGCCGTGACTGTGTCGCGCAGGCAGGTGACGATCCAGCGCACGAAGCCCTGCCACTCGGGCAGTTTCACGCGCTGCAGCAGGTCGTCGTCGCTGGCGAAGAAGGCACCAGCAGGCTCGGCGCGGGCATGCAGTTGCGTGGCGCGCAGGGCGCCGAAGATGCGCACCAATAGCGGGTTCAATGCCGCCGCCTCGGGGTGGTGGTGCAGGCCCAGCGGCGTGGGCCAGTGCAGGCTCAGGCCGCCTGCTTCGTTCGCGGCGCCCGTGGCGCCCGCGTCGGCCGGCGGCATCAAACCGGCGCCAGCGCGACCGGCCAGCGCAGCGCGTGACCGGTGTCGCGCGCGAAGCGTTCGATGTCTTCAGGCGTGTCGATGTCGACCCTGTAGCGGCGGTTGTCGGTGACGAAAGGCGCCACCGCGGCCGCGTTCGCGGCCTGCCACTGGCGGCAGCCGACGTTCGCGGCGCCGGCCAGGATCTGCTCGCGCACCTCGGCCGTGAACATCACCGGGTTGCCTCGTTCGCCGTTCACTTCCGGGTAGACCACCGAGGTGCCGGGCGGCCGCTTCTTGAAGTCGGCAATGAGCGCCGTGATGTCTTGGGCGTTGATCAAAGGCTGGTCGGCCAGCGCCACGATCACGGCGTCGAGCTTGCCCGACAGCGCGGCCAGGCCCAGGCGCTGCGACGAGACCTGGCCTTCGTCGGGGCGAGGGTTGCGCACGAGCGTGACGGGGAAGGTCATCACCGCCGGCTCGATCAGATCGGCGTGATGACCGAGCACGACGACGACCTCGTCCACGCCTGCGCCCGACAGCGCGATGAGCTGGCGCCGGATGAGCGGTACGCCGCCCAGTTCCAGCAGGCTCTTGGGCCGGTGCCCCAGCCGCGAGCCCGCACCGGCGGCCAGCAGCACCGCACCCACCACCACGCGGGTGTACAGGCCACCCCCGCCCTTGAGGATGCAACCCATGCTGCCCTCAGCCGCCGCAGCAGCTGCCCTTGGCCGCCGGTGTGGCGGCCAAGCGCGAGATGACCGGTGTTGGCACGGTCGTCTCGACAGCAGCGGCCACCACCATTGGCAACGACTCGGACGGCACTTCATCGGCAGGCCCGCGCCGCGCCGCCACCACGGCCGCCAGCACTGAGAGCGCGATCTCCTCAGGCGTCAGTGCGCCGATCGCCTGCCCGGCGGGCGCGACGATGGCATTCACCGCCGCTGCGTCTTCGCCCGCTTCCAGCAGCGCGGCCTTCAGTACCTGCGCCTTGCGCGCGCTGGCCACGAAGAAGACCTTGCGTGCGCGCAGCGACAGCGCCGCACGCAGACCCTGCACGTCGCGCCGGCCCTGCGTGGCCACGACGACGAAGCTGCCGGTCGGCACCTCGACATCCGCGTCGTCGCTGGCGATCACGCATTCGGCATCGGGGAAGCGCGCCGCGTCGGCACCGTGGGCCAGCACCGTCACCGGCAGGCCGACGCGGGGCGCCAGGCTGGCCAGTGCGGCGGCCAGCGGCGTGTCGCCCACCACCACCAGGCGCGGCGCCGGCAGCAGCGGGTCGACGAACAGTTCCAGCGTGCCGCCGCTGTGGCAGGCCATGCCGAATTCGAGCACGTCGGCCAGTTCGCGCATGGGGCCTCGAGCCGGCGCAGGGCCGCCCCAAGGCGGCTCAACCCCTCGGGGGGCGGAAGCGGACTCGGCCGCTTCCTGGGGGCCGCGTTCGGCCGGTGCGATGCGGATGACGCGCGCGCGGCCGTCCTGCAGCGCCTGGCGCACGGTGCGCATCACCGCCGGCTGCGCGCAGCCGCCGCCGATCCAGCCGTGCTGTATGCCTTCGGCGGTGACGATGGCCTTGTCGCCTGGGCGGGCCGAGGCCGGCGCCAGCACACGCAGCACGCTCACCAGCGCGCAGGGCGTGCCTTGTTGCTGCAGTCGGTGCGCCGCGCTCAGCAGTTCGGTGGGGTTGTGCATGGCGATGACTCCTTCGGTGTCAATTCAGAACATCGGCCGCAGCGGCCAGGTCGCGCAGGCTGTTCAGTCGCACGAAACGCTCGACCAGCGGTGCCGCATCTTGCATCGCTTCCGAGGCCGGCCGCTCGGCGCTGGGGTGAAACCAGGTGATGCGCGCGCCGCGCGCACGCACCGCAGCCAGTTCTTCGGCCAGGCACTGCGGCTCGTCGGCATCGAAGCCGTCCGACAGCACCCACACGCGCGCTGCACGGCCGAGTTGCGCGCGCGCGTGCACGCCGTGAAAGTCGGCCAGGCTGGTGGCGATGCGCGTGCCGCCGCCGAAGCCTGCGGTCACGGCGTTGATCTTTTCCTGCACCGTGGCGCTGTCGCGCTGCAGCAGCGGCGTCACCTCGGCCAGCCGGGTGTGGAAGACGAAGACGCGGGCGCCCGCGGCCTGGACGAAGGCGCGTGCAATGCGCAGGAAGAGCTGGGCGTGCGTTTCCATCGAACGGCTCACGTCCACCAGGATGAAGACGCGCGGCTTTTCGCGCCGTGGCTGGCGCCAGGCGGGCTGCACCGGCACGCCGCCGGTCTTCAGGCTGGCGCGCAAGGTGCGCCGCACGTCCAGGCGCGCGCCACGGGGGTGGTCGCGCCAGCGGCGCGTCAGGCGCGCGCGCAAGCGGCGGGCGATGCGTTCGGCCAGGCGTTCCAGTTGCGTCAGGTCTTGCGGCAGCCACTGGTTCAGGCTGCGGTCGTGCAGCGCTTCGGTGCGGCTGGCGCCGCCCTGGGCGCGCGGGGCGGCGTCGGTCTCGGTGTCACTGGCGGCTGCACTGGCAGCGGTGGCCGGTGGCGTGTTCAATGCGGTGTCCAAGGCCTGCTTCGTTGGGGCTGGGGGTGCACTGCCGGCCAGGCTTTCCTGCAGTTGCTGCACCACCGCGCGCAGGTCTCGCGTGGCGCGCGTCTGGCCGCTGACGCGCACGCTGCCTTTCAGTCGATGCGGGTACCAGTAGCGCTCGAAGAGATCGGGCCACTGGCGCCATGAACGCGCGTCGTGGCAGGCGATGGCACGCCAGGCGGCGGCGATGCCGGTGGGGGAGTCGGCGGCGCCGGTGGATGCGCTGCGGCGCAAGGGCAGTGCCAGTGCGGCGCAGACGAAGTCGTGCTGCTCGGCCACGCCCACGGGCAGGCCGTGTTCACGCAGCAGCGCTGCGAAGCCGGCAATGGCCTGCAGCGGCTCGGCATAGGCCTTGGGCACGCTCAGGGGCAGGGGCGCCATTGCAGCAATGCCTTCAAGCGGGCTGTGCGGGGTTTGTCGAATGGGAGGCCGACGGCTTGGCGGCCACGCCCTCGCTGGCCTGGCGACGCCGCCCTTCCAGCAGTTGCAGCACGCGGTCGGGGCCGAACTGGAAGCGGTCTTCGCGCGTCTTCAGCAAGCAGGCCAGGGTGTGCGTCAGCGCATGCGGGTCTTCGGGCAGCGTGGCGTGGCCCAGGCGGTGCAGCGCGCGCACCCAGTCCAGGCTCTCGGCCACACCCGGTGTCTTGCCCAGGTCTTCCTTGCGCAGGCGCTGCACGAAGGCCACGGCCTGTTCGACGAGCGCGATTTCGGCGTCGGGCAACGTCGCGCGCACGATGGCCATCTCGCGCGCCAGCGTCGGGTAGTCCAGCCAGTGGTACAGGCAACGCCTGCGCAATGCGTCGCTGAGTTCGCGCGTGCCGTTGCTCGTCAGCAGCACGAAGGGCACATGGCGTGCGCGCAGCGTGCCGAGTTCGGGCACGGTGATCTGCCAGTCGGCCAGCACTTCGAGCAGGAAGGCTTCGAAGGCCTCGTCGGCGCGGTCGATTTCGTCGATCAGCAGCACGCAGGGCTGTTCGCTCTGCAGCGCCGTGAGCAGCGGACGTTCCAGCAAATATTCGCGGGAGAAGAGGTCGCTCTCTTTCAGCGCCTGCGGGGTGGTCTCGTGCGTGTTTTCGGCAAGGCGGATGGCCAGCAGCTGCCGGCCGTAGTTCCATTCGTAGGCGGCCTGCGCCAGGTCCAGGCCCTCGTGGCATTGCAGGCGCACGAGGCGGCGCCCCGTGGCCGCCGCATGCGCCAGCGCCAGTGCCGTCTTGCCGACGCCGGCGTCGCCTTCCAGCAGCAGCGGGCGCTGCAGTTCGCCGGCCAGCCACAGCGTGGTGGCCAGCGCCTCGTCGGCGATGTAGCCGGCGCGGTGCAGCGCCTCGCGCAGACCAGCGTCGGTCATCGCAACCCACCCATCAGAGCGCCACCCCGCTCTTCACCAGCTGCTGCCACACGCGGTAGCTGCTGTGCGGCATGGTCATGTTCGTCACACCCAGGTGCGCGAACGCGTCCACCACCGCGCTGGTGAAGGTGGGAATGCTGCCGACATGCGGGCTTTCGGCCACGCCCTTCGCGCCGATGGGGTGGTGCGGGCTCGGGGTGACGGTGTGGTCGGTTTCCCAATGCGGCGTTTCCACGAAGGTGGGCATGTAGTAGTCCATCAGCGTGTTGCCCAGCAGGTTGCCCTGGGCGTCGAAAGGCATCTGCTGACCCATCGCCACCGCGAAGCCTTCGGTCAGGCCGCCGTGGATCTGGCCTTCGATGATCATCGGGTTGATGCGCGTGCCGCAGTCGTCCAGCGCGTAGAAGCGGCGCACCTTCACCTCGCCCGTGCCGCGGTCGATGTCCACCACGCACAGGTAGATGCCGAAGGGGAAGGTGAAGTTGGGCGGGTCGTAGTAGTGCACCGCCTCCAGCCCCATTTCCAGGCCGGCGGGCACGTTGTTGTAGGCCGCCCAGGCGACGTCTTTCATCGACTTGAAGCGGCCCGGGTCGCCCTTGACGTTGAAGCGGTCGATTTCGAAGTCGAGGTCGTTTTCGCCCACTTCCAGCAGGTGCGCCGCAATCTTCCTGGCCTTCGCGTGGATCTTCCGCGCTGCCAGCGCGATGGCCGCGCCGGCCACCGGCGTGCTGCGGCTGCCGTAGGTGCCCAGGCCGTAAGGCGCGGTGCTGGTGTCGCCCTCTTCGACCTGGATGATTTCGCTGGGAATGCCCAGCTCTGTCGCGATGATCTGCGCGTAGGTCGTGGCGTGGGCCTGGCCCGTGCTGATGGTGCCCATGCGCGCGATGGCGCTGCCGGTGGGGTGCACGCGAATCTCGCAGCTGTCGAACATGCCGACGCCCAGGATGTCGCACATCTTGCTGGGGCCGGCACCCACCACCTCGGTGAAGGTGACGAGGCCGATGCCCATCAGCGTGGGGCTGTCGGGGTCGGCGCGCTTGGCGGCCTGCTCGGCGCGCAGCGCGGGGTAATCCACGGCGTTCAGCACCTTGTCCAGTGCGGGCTGGTAGTCGCCGCTGTCGAATTCGAAGCCGAAGGCGCTGGTGTACGGGAACTGCTCTTTCCTGATGAAGTTCTTCGAGCGGATCTCGGCCTTGTCCATGCCCAGCTTCTGCGCCAGGCAATCGACCAGACGCTCGATGACGTACACGGCCTCGGTGACGCGGAAGCTGCAGCGGTAGGACACGCCGCCTGGCGCCTTGTTGGTGTAGACGCCTTTGACGCTGGCAAACGCGGCAGGGATGTCGTAGCTGCCGCTGCAGATGTGGAACAGCCCGGCGGGGAACTTGGTGGGGTCGGCGCAGGCGTCGAAGGCGCCGTGGTCGGCCACCACGTTGACGCGCAGGCCGGTGATCTTGCCGTCGGCGGTGGCGGCGATTTCGCCGTCCATGTGGTAGTCCCGCGCAAAGGCCGTCGAGCTGATGTTCTCGATGCGGTCTTCCACCCACTTCACTGGCCTGCCCAGCACGATGGACGCCACGATGGCGCAGACATAGCCCGGGTAGATGCCGACCTTGTTGCCGAAGCCGCCGCCGATGTCGGGGCTGACGATGCGCACCTTGCTCTCTGGAATGCCCGACAGCAGGCTGACCACGGTGCGCACGACGTGCGGTGCCTGGCTCGTGATGTAGGTGACGAGCTCGCCGCGGATGGGGTCGAAGCTCGCGACGCAGCCGCAGGTCTCCAGCGGGCACGGGTGCACGCGCGGGTAGAAGATGTGTTCCTTCACCACCACCGGCGCCACCGCGAACGCCGCATCGGCCGCGGCCTTGTCACCCGCGTCCCAGGTGAAGATGTGGTTGTGGTGTTCGCGCGGGCCGTGGGCGCCGCTGGTCTTGCCGGCCAGGTCTTCGCGCAGCACGGGCGCATCGGGCATCAGTGCGGCGTACGGGTCCATCACCGGCGGCAGTTCTTCGTATTCCACCTGCACGGCTTCCACGCCGTCGGCCGCGGCGTAGCGGTCTTCGGCGATGACGACGCACACTTCCTGCATCTGGAAGTGCACCTTCTCGTCGGCCAGCACGGCGGCCACGTCGCCGGCCAGCGTGGGCATCCAGTGCAGCTTCAGCGGCTTCAGGTCGTCGGCCGTCAGCACGGCAATGACGCCGGGCACCTTCAGCGCTTCGCTCTTGTCGATGGACTTGATGCGGGCGTGGGCGAAGGGGCTGCGCACGATGTCCATGTGCAGCATGCCGGGCAGCTTCATGTCGTCGACGTAATTGCCCTTGCCCTGGATGAAGCGCGCATCTTCCTTGCGCAGGCGGCTGTCGCCCATGCCCTGCAGCGCGGCCATGCGGTCGAGGGCGTTCTTGTCAGGCGCGTTCATGCGGCCACCTTCTGCTCGGCGTTGATCTTTGCGGCGGCGTACTGAATGGCCTTGACGATGTTCTGGTAGCCCGTGCAGCGGCACAGGTTGCCGGCCATGCCGGCGCGAATCTCGGCCTCGGTCGGGTTCGGGTTCTCCATCAGCAGGTTGCGCGCGCGCACCAGCATGCCGGGGGTGCAGAAGCCGCATTGCAGGCCGTGTTCCTTGTAGAAGCCTTCCTGCACCGCGTGCAGCACACCGCCCTGGGCCAGGCCTTCCACGGTCAGCACTTCGCTGCCGTCGCACTGCACCGCCAGGTGCGTGCAGCTCTTGATGCTGACGCCGTCGACGTCCACCGTGCAGGCGCCGCAGTGGCTGGTTTCGCAGCCGATGTGCGCGCCGGTGAGGTTGAGCTTCTCGCGCAGAAAGTGCACGAGCAGGGTGCGCGGCTCCACCGCTTCTTCGTGCATGCGGCCGTTGACCTTCACGCTGATCAGTTTTTTCGCCATGTTGCTTGTCTCCGGGTGAACTTCAGGCGCAGCGGGCGGCAGCGGCCACCAGTGCGCGTTTGACCATCTGGCCGGTCATTGCGGTCTTGTAGGCAATGTCGCCGCGCAGGTCTTCGGCGGGGTTGCAGGCGTCCATCGCGGCTTGCGCAGCAGCGGCCAGGGTGGCGGCGTTCAGCGGCTGGCTCAGCAGTGCGGTTTCGGCGTCCTTGGCGCGGATGGCCATCGGCGCCACGTTCGTCAGGCCGATGCGCACATGGCTGACCATGCCGCCGCTCATGCGCAGCACCACGGCAGCACCTGCGGTGGCCCAGTCGCCGGTCTTGCGCTTCAGCTTTTCATACGCCCAGCCTGTGCCGTGGGCGAAGGCAGGCACGCGGATGGCCACCATCAATTCGTCGTCGGCCAGCGCCGTCATGTAGGTGCCGAGGAAGAAGTCGTCGGCCTTCACGGTGCGCGTGCCCTTGGGGCCCTGCAGCACGAACGTGGCGTCCAGCGCCAGGCTGATGGCCGGGTGGTCGTTGCCGGGGTCGCCGTGGGCGATGTCGCCACCCAGCGTGCCGCGGTTGCGCACCTGGTGGTCGGCGATGAGCTTGGGCGCGTCGGCCAGCAGCGGCACCTTGGCCTGCAAGAGAGTGCTCTTGATGAGGTCGTTTTCGACCGTCATCGCGCCGATGACGATGTCCCCGCCCTCTTCGTGGATGCCGCGCAGTTCCGGGATGCGGTTGATGTCGATCAGGTGCGCGGGCTGGGCGAAGCGCAGCTTCATCATCGGCAGCAGGCTGTGGCCGCCGGCCAGGATCTTGGCGTCGGCGCCCAGGCTGCCCAGCAAGCCGATGGCCTCGACCACGGTTTTGGGCGCGTGGTAGTCGAAGGCGGGTGGAATCATCGTCAGGTCTCCTGCGCGGCTTGCCCGTTCGGGCGAGGCCCAGATTCTGTCCAGAACAAAGGCGACGGCGCATGGCCAGGGCCATCGCACCGAACGCCACCCATCGCCACCAACGCACCCAGCGGTGCACGAACTGCAGCAGGGGTGCACGAACGGTATTTGCTGCGCAGCAGCACGCCAGCGCCTTCGGGAAAGTCCCGCCCCGGTTTAACCCTGATCAGGTCGCGCGCGCCGTCACCGAAGCCTGCGCCACGCCCAGCCGGGCCATCAGCGCGGCGCTGCTGGTGCGCGAAACGGGCACGTCGGCGCCGTCGCCGCGCAGCCGCAGCACGAGCCGGCCGTCGACGCGTTCGAGCTGCACCACCTCGCGCAGGTTGACGATGTGGCTGCGGTGCACGCGCATGAAGTGCGCCGGGTCGAGCCGCGCTTCCAGGTCGCCGATGCTCAGGTTGCAGAAGCGGTTGCCGTCGGCGGTGACGACCCGTGTGTAGTGGCCGTCGGATTGCAGCCGCAGCAGGTCTTCGGCCTCGACGAAGACAATGGTCTGGCCCTGCGAGGTGGGCACCTTCTGCAGGCGCCGTGGTGCCGTGCTGCCGGTTGCCGGGGTGGATGATTCAGCGGGCTCGGCGGCGGCCACCACGTCGGTGATGTCGTAGAAGACGAGCACGTAGCCGGTGGGGGTCTGGCGTGCGTCGGTGGTGCGCGTCACCTTGATCAGCAACACCCGTTCCGGGATGTTGATGATCATCGTCATCGGCGGCGGGTTGGCCACCGGGCACACCGCCGCCTGGTCGAGCAGGAACTCGACCTTGGGCTTCGAGCGTTCCGGGTGGAAGCTGAGCACCATGCGGTCGAAGGGCTGCATCTCTTCCACCGGCAGCACTCGGCGCGCGAAGTCGTTCATGCCCACGACGCGGCGCTCGTCGTCGAGATGCACCACGCCGACCTCGAAACGTTCCAGCAGGTACAGCGGCGACAGGGAGGTGCGGGTGTCCATCGACATCAGGCTGGCAGAGCGCCTGATTCTTTCACGCAGGCTGGCGCGTTGCGGGCCAGCCCTGAGCGCTCAGGTCGCGACGGCCCCCGGTGCTTTTTTTCAGAAGTTCGTCCAGGCCTGTTCGCCTTGCACGGCGCTGTTGGCAGGCTGCGGTTTGCGCGCCGGGGCCGCAGCGGGCGGGCGGGATGCTGCACGGGCGATAGCGGAACGCGCCTGCGCAGCCGCCGCAGGCTCGCCGCTGCCGGCCAGCCTGAACGCCGACACCGCTTGCAGCACGTTCGCGGCCTGCTGGCGCAGGCTTTCGGCGGCGGCCGAACTTTCCTCCACCAGCGCGGCGTTCTGCTGTGTCACCTGGTCCATCTGCGCCACGGCCTCGGCAATCTGCTGCACGCCGCCGCTCTGTTCCACGCTGGCCGCGCTGATTTCGTCTACCAGGTCCTTCACGCGGTTGATCGACACTTCGATCTCGCGCATCGTCTTGCCCGCCTCGTCGACCCGTTTCGCGCCGACGTCGACGCGGCCGACGCTTTCGGCGATCAGTGCCTTGACCTCGCGCGCGGCCTGCGCGCTGCGCTGCGCCAGGTTGCGCACTTCTCCAGCCACGACCGCGAAGCCGCGGCCCTGGTCGCCGGCGCGCGCCGCCTCGACAGCCGCGTTCAGCGCCAGGATATTGGTCTGAAAGGCAATGCCGTCGATGACGCCGATGATGTCGCCGATGCGGCGCGAGCTGTCCTCGATGCCCTTCATGGTGTCGACCACGTCCTGCACCACCGCGCCACCGCGCTGGGCCACGCCGGCGGCGCCCACGGCGAGCTGGCGCGCGGTCTGCGCGTTGTCGGCGTTCTGGCGCACGGTGGTCGTCAGCTGCTCCATCGAAGCGGCGGTCTGCTGCAGCGCGCCGGCCTGCTCTTCGGTGCGCTGGCTCAGGTCGTGCGTGCCCTGGGCGATCTCGGCCGAGGCCGTGGCCACGCTGTCGGCGTCACGGCGCACCGTGCTCACGGTGCGCGCCAGGCTGTCCTGCATCTGCTGCAGCGCGGCCATCAGGCTGCTGCTGTCGCCCGGGCGCAGCGTGACTGGCGTTGCCAGGTCGCCGTCAGCCACGGCTTGCGCCAGGGCCAGGGCTTCGGCGGGCTCGGCGCCGAGCTGGCGTGTCAGGCTGCGTATCAGCCAGGTGCCCAGCGCCACGGCGGTGAAGAGACTGAAAGCGACCAGCGCGAGGGTTGAGACCAGCAGCACCTCGTAACGGCTGACGGCCTGCGCGTACTCGCCGCGCGCGACACTGATCTGCAGCGCGATCAGGGCGTCCTGTCCCTCCAGCACCGGCGCCAACGCGGCCTCGTGGGGCGGGCCCAGCAGTGTGCCGGCTCGCGTCACGTCGTGCGTTTTCAGCGCGGCGATGGCGGGCAGCAGGTTGTCGGCCAGCAGCCGTTCGTGGTCGGTGGCCAGCTGGCGCGCCATGCGCGATTCGTCCGGGGTCAGAAAGGTGGCCATGTAGGCAGCCCAGGTCTCGGCATGGTGTTTCAGGTTGGCATCGGCAAGCGTGGCGGCCTGCGCCATGGCCTCCGCACTGCCGTTCCTGAGGGCCCGGTTGACGGCCTGTTCGGTGCTCGCCTGCAGGCGCTGCATGTGCGAGAGCTGTTTCAGCGGCACGACGCGATCGTCGTAGACGGTCTTCAACGCCTGGTTGCCGGCACGCAGGCCGACGAGGCCCATCGCGCCTACCAGGGCGAGCAACACCACGAGGGTGCCGGTGGTGATGGCAAGGCGGGTGGAAACCTTGAGGGTGCTCATCGGCTTGTCGGTTGGGGTGTTCATGGCGGGTTTGGGGCTCAAAGGGTGACTGGCGTGGAGATGGGTGCGGGGACAGGCGTGGACACAGGCACAGAGGCAGGCGCACAGGCGGGCGCAGAGGCAGGCGCGCCCTTCAGCAGGCTGCTCACGTCCAGCCACTGCAGCAGCCGCTCGCCGACGACGGCCAGCGCCACAAGGTGGGCGGTGATCGGGGTGGCCGCCAGCGGCGGAACCGGCCGCAGCGCGCTGGCGTCCAGCGCGATGACGTCGTCGACCGCGTCGACCTGCAGGCCGACGAGGCGATCGCCGTCCTCGACCACGACGATCGCCGTGGCTGCGCCCAGCGCGCTGGCCGCGCCGACATGGCGGGCGAGGTCGATCACCGGCACGATGGTGCCGCGCAGGTCGATCACGCCGCGCAGCGAGGCCGGGCCGCCGGGCACGCGGGTGGCCGGTTCGGCGGTGCGGATTTCGCGCACGCAACGGATGTCGATGGCGAAGTCCGAGCCGCCCGCGCTGAAGCTCAGCAGGCGGGCTTCGGCGGCGGGGGCCGCGTGCGCATCGGCACGCAAGGGGGCAAGGCAGTCCATGGCAGCTCCGTGACCGGCAGCGATGGCGCCCGACGGGCGCCTGTCGAAGCAGGCATGGAAGCAAGCATAGCCCCGAAACTTCCGTATTTATCAAATAGACAGAATCAGAATGCCACTTTAATCACTTTGAATTTGATTTCTTTTCAGTGCGTGGCTGTTCAAGTGCCCCGCCAGCGCTTGCCAGCCTTGCAGGCAGGCTCCCGCATCGGCCGCCGCCGCATTTGCCGCCATGTTCTTCGCAGCCTCTGCCACCGCTGCTGCCGTCGATTCCAGCTCGCGCGCCAGGCCGGCGCCGGGCTCGTCGCCCAACAGCAGCAACACACCCTTCAGGCTGTGGGCCAACCGGTGCAGGGCTGGCCAATCATGTTGCGTGAGCATGTGCTCGCCTTCGCGGATATCCCTGCTCAACTGCACCTGCACCTGGCTGCGAAAGGCGAGGTAGAGCGCCGCGTCACCGCCGAACTGCGTCGCGATGGCGCGTTCTTCGTGCGCGAGCAGCTCGTCGCCGGTGCGCATCGTTGTGGCGCCGGGCGCGGCCGGGGCTGCGCACGGCGCCAGCGCCAGCGCGTCGTTCACGCAGTCTTCCAAGGCCTGCAGCGACACCGGTTTGGCCAGTTCGCGCCAGACATCCAGCCCGGACAACCGGGCCCGCGTGGCGGAATTCAGCCCGGCGCTGAACACCGCCAGGCGCGCACCCGCCCGCAGTGCGGGTTCAGCCACGAACGATTCCAGCAGATCGAAACCGGTTTCGACCGGCAGCATCAAATCGGTGATGACCAGCTGCGCCGGCTGCTCGCGCAGCGCCGCGCGGGCCTCGGCGACGCTGGCGCAGCACCGCAGAACGATCGGCAGGTCTTCCAGCACACTGGCCACCAGCCGGCGGATGGCTTCGTCGTCGTCGACGAAGACGACCTGCGGCAGCGCGGCGTTCACGGCGCCGCTCTCTGAACCGAACACCGCCACCCCCGGCGCGCAGCGCTCGGCGCACTCATGCCGCGGCGGTTTCGGCCAGCGCTGCGGCCAGCAGCAGCGGCAGCTCGACGGCCATGCGCGGCTTGTGCACCACGGGCAGACCCTCCAGCGCGAAAGCGTAGGGCTCGAGGGCGGCGCCTTCCAGCGAGGTGATCACGATCAGCCGGCTGTGGGCAAAGGCCGCGTGCGTGCGCAGCCCGGTGATCAGCGTGGCGCCGTCGATGCCGGGCAGCAGGATGTCCACGAGCAACACCTCGGGCTCCAGCTTGCCGGCCATCGCCAACCCGGCGATGCCGTCGTCGGCGAGGTGAAGTTCGACCTGCGGAAAGCGGCTTTTCAACAACAGGCCGACGAGGTTCTGGTAGTGGCGCGAGTCTTCGATCAGCAGCACCCTCGGTCGGGCCGTCGCCGAGCCCCTGGCTTGCGCCGAGCCCGGAAGACCTGGCGACGAGCTCTGCGCCGGGCTGACTGTGACCTCATTGCTGCGCTCGGCACGGGGCCGCGCCACACCGCCCTTGCGCGCCGCCAGCCATCTGTCCACCGCGGCGCGGCTGATGCGGCGGTGGCCGCCGGGCGTTTTCCAGGCTTCGAGTTCGCCGCGGTCCACCATCAGTTGCACCGAGCGCACGGCCAGCCCGAGGCGGCGCGCCACGGCCACGGTGGTGCAGTCGTCAGCAGAGTCCGGGTTGGCCGCGGCCGGCATGGGGGCAAGATTCATTTGTGCGATTCTGCCGGTTAGTGGGTGGATTTAGCAAATTGCTTGAAATGACACTATCACTTCAAACACAATCTGCTTCATCGCTGCTTCCCACCCCGTCATCTGCCATGCACAAGATCTTGCTTGTTGAAGACCACGCCGACATTCGGCGCCTCATCCGCATGACGCTGGAATTCGAGGCGGTGGAGATACACGAAGCAGCCGATGCCGACAGTGGCCTGGCGCTTGCGCGAACCCTGCGGCCCGACCTGGTGCTGCTGGACGTGATGATGCCGGGTCGGCTGAACGGCCTGGACCTGTGCCGCGCGCTGCGCGCCGATGCGGCTCTGCAG
>JBBSCV010000029.1:0-18397 GCA_038249925.1 Burkholderiales bacterium | reverse complement strand
TCAGCAACAGCGCGCCCGACCTCTTCACGGAACGCCTGAACGCCAGCATCGCCAGCAACCCGGCCGGCACCAACGCCGGCCCGGCACTCGTGGGCCTGGTGCCCAACGCCAGCGGCAACCTGCTGCTGAGCCTGCCCACCACCACCGCCGGCAACTTCAGCGGGCCGGTGGGCGTGGCGCTGATTTCCAGCAGCGCCGGCACCACCAGCGGCGCGCCCGACTTCAGCCTGGGCAGCGTGAACGTGGGCCTGACCGGCCGCATCTATGCACCAGCGGTGGCGCAGGTGGCGCCCACGGTGGTGAACTTCGGCACCGTGCGCGTGGGCGACGTGGTGGCCGCGCGCACGGTGACGGTGGGCAACACCGCCACCGGTGCGCTGACCGACACGCTTCGCGCCACGCTCAGCGGGGGCAGCGCGCCCTTCACCGCCAGCGGCACGGTGGCCAACCTGGCCGCAGGCGCCAGCAACAGCACGGGCCTGCAGGTGCAGCTGGCCACCGCGTCCGCTGGTGTGTTCACGGGTCTGGCCACCCTGGCATCGACGAGCCAGAACCCCGACCTGGCCGACTCGACGCTGGCGCCGCTGGACATCACGCTGCAGGGCCAGGTGAACAACCTGGCGCAGGTGGCACTGGCCCAGGCCGGCGGCCCCGGCACCTTCAGCGGCGGCGCCTTCACCTACACGCTGGACTTCGGCACCGTGATCACCGAAAGCGGCAGCCTCACGGCGCAACTGTTGCTGGGCAACGCCGCTGTCGGCACCGCCGACGCACTGGCCGGCAGCTGGGTCTTGGGCGCGGGTGGCGGCGCGTTCAGCGTGGCCGGTTTCGGCCCCTTCAGCGGCCTGGCCGCAGGCGCCACGCTGGCCGGGCTGACGGTGACCTTCGACCTCGGCACCGAAGGCAGCTTCAACCGCGTGCTGATGCTCAGCAGCCTCAGCACCAACGGCAGCGGCCCCGACCTGACGCTGGGCTCCGTGACGCTGCAACTGCAAGGCACGGTGGCGGCCATTCCTGAACCCGGCACCTACCTGATGATGGCGGTCGGCGTGCTGATGATGGGCGGCATCGCGCGGCGCAAGCTGCGCGCGCAGCAGCGCTGACGGTTCAGGCCACAGGCGGCGTGGTGGTGGCTGCGGCGGCAGCAGCGCTTTTCGCCGCCATCGCCTCCGCCATCGAGTCGCGCAGTTTCTTCAGCCGCTCGCGCGGGTCTTCCTTGCTCACCTGTTCAGACAGCTTCATTTCGGCGATGAAGCGGCTGGGCACGGCCTGCACGGTTTCGCGGCCCTTCTTGCGGCGGCGCAGTGTGCTCACTACCAGCGTGGTGCGCGCGCGAGTGATGCCCACATACATCAGCCGACGCTCTTCTTCCAGCCGCTCGGGCGTCATCGGTTCGGCGCTTTCGCTGGCGCTCTGAAACGGCAGCAGGCCTTCGTTGATGCCCACCAGCACCACGTGCGGCCACTCCAGGCCCTTGGACGCGTGCAGCGTGGACAGCGTCACCACGTCCTGGTCGCCTTCACGTTCGGCCAGGCTGATGATGACGGCGATGGTCTGCGCCACCTGCAGCACCGTCTGGCGCTCGGACTCGTTGGCGGCGGCGGCGTCCGTGTTCAGCTGCCCGCCGCAGCGCTTGGCGATCCAGTCGACGAAGTCCAGCACATTGCTCCAGCGCGCAGCGGCGAGCTTTTCGCTGTCTTCGCCGTCGTGCAGGTGCTGTTCGTAGGCGATATCTTTCAACCAACCCAGCAGCAGCAGCTTGGCCTCTTCAGCGCCTTGCGTGTGTCGCGCGCGGTGCTCCAGCTCACTCACCTCGCGCCCGAACTGCTGCAGCGACTCGATGGCCTTGCCCTTCAGCGCCATCTGCAGGCTGGGCGCGAACAGCGCCTCGAAAAGGCTCACCTTCCACTTCGAGGCGAACTCGCCCAAGGCCGCCAGCGTGGTGTGGCCGATGCCGCGTTTGGGCGTGGTGGCAGCGCGCAGGAAGGCGGGGTCGTCGTCCTGGTTCACCAAAAGGCGCAGCCAGGCGCACAGATCCTTGATCTCGACACGGTCGAAGTAGCTCTGGCCGCCACTCACTTTGTAAGGTATCTGTGCAGCGCGCAGCTTCTGCTCGAACACCCGGGCCTGGTGGTTGGCGCGGTAGAGGACGGCGAAATCGGCAAACTTGTTGCGGCCGTCGTTGCTGCGCAGTGCCTGGATGCGCGAGACGGCCCGCTCGGCCTCGTGCTCTTCGTTGTCGTTCTCCTGCAGCTTCACCGGCTCGCCGTCGCCGAACTCGCTCCAAAGCTTTTTCTCGAACAGCTTGGGGTTCTTCGCGATCACCGCGTTCGCTGCGCGCAGGATGTGGCCGGTGCTGCGGTAGTTCTGCTCCAGCGCAATCACCTTCAGCTGCGGGTAGTCTTGCGGCAGGCGTTTCAGGTTGTCGATGGTGGCGCCGCGCCAGCCGTAGATGCTCTGGTCGTCGTCACCCACCGCGGTGAGGAGGCCGCGTTCGCCGACCAACGCCTTCAGCAGTTCGTACTGCACGGCGTTGGTGTCCTGGTATTCGTCGACCAGGATGTGATGAAACTGCGCCTGCCATTTGGCGCGCGCCTCTGTGTCGCGCTGCAGCAGCGCCAGCGGCAGCGTGATGAGGTCGTCGAAGTCCACAGCCTGAAAAGCGGCCAGCCGCTCCTGGTACCGGCGCATCACGCGCGCGGCCACCTGCTCGTCGGGCGTGGTGGCGGCGGCTTCGGCACTGTCGGCGTTCAGGCCCTGGTTCTTCCAAAGGCTGATGGCCCACTGCCAGCGGCGCGCCAGTGCGGCATCTGTCGTGCCGCCGGCGTCGCGCATCACGCCCAGCACGTCGTCGCTGTCCAGGATGCTGAAGTTGGCCTTCAGGCCGATGCGCGTGCCGTCGCTGCGCAGCATGCGCACGCCCAGGGAGTGGAAGGTGCTCACTGCCAGGTCGCGCGCGGCCTTGCCGCCGATCAGCGCCTTGGCACGCTCGCGCATCTCGGCCGCGGCCTTGTTGGTGAAGGTGATGGCGGCAATCTGCCTGGGCTGCAAGCCGCTGCCCAGCAGCCGCGCCACCTTGTGCACGATGACGCGCGTCTTGCCCGAGCCCGCGCCCGCCAGCACCAGACAGGGCCCGTGCAGGTGGTGCACGGCTTCCATCTGGGCGTTGTTCAGCGAGACGGCGGCGGGTGCGTTCATGAGGGCCGGGGATGATAGCGGCGCACTTTCTGGCGCACGTTCTGGCGCGCCCTCCGGCAAACCCTCGGTCGAATTTGCAAGCCGGTGCAACAGCAGCGCCCACCCGCGCCAGCCCGGTAGCATGAAGATCGGCAGCCCGGCTGCGCCACGCGCCTGCCCCAGCCGCTTGAACCGAAGGAACCCCGCGATGACCACCGCCGCCGAAAAGACCGCAGCCAAGGCGCTGCAGGCCAGCCTCATCACGCTGGGCTATATGCCCAAGGGCAGCGACGACGGCAATTTCGGCAAGGGCTCGACACGGGCACTGCTGCGTTTTCAGCGCCATGCCGGGCGCGTGTACCGCATGTTCGCGGCGACCAAGACTTCCGCCGATGTGGTGCCTGCCTTGATCTTCAGGGGCACCGCCACTGGCAAGCCGGACGAAGCCACGCTGGCCGAAATCAAGAGGTGGATCGACAACAAATGGGCGCTGCCGCTGGGCCGTTTTGCCATGAAGAAGGTGGGTGACTTCACGCTGCGCGAGGACGTGGCCGACGCCTGGGTGGCCCTGTCGGCGCGCATCAAGGCCTTGGGTGGCACGGTCGACGGGCCCTACGGCGACAGCAAGCGCGGACTGGGCAAGGCCACCAAGGTGGGCGCCAGCAGTTTCAGCTTTCACATCGTGGGCCGGGCCATCGACCTCAATCAGGCCCTGGCCAACCCGTCGGGCAGGCGGTACTGGATCGCGCGCGACACCGACAGCGCTGCGCGCGATTTCTGGCGCCTCTATTGCAAGACCGTGAACCAGGACGGCACCCAAGGCCAGGCCTTCGAGAAGGGCGACGTCAAGTGCCAAAGCTTCCAGCCCAACACCACGTTCGACATTCCCAAGGGCTACTACTTCGACCTCACCGCAGAAATCGAGAAGGGCGGCCTGTTCGAACGCATCCCCGCGCATGGCGGCTGGGACACCAACTACAACAAGACCGAGTGGTGGCATTTCCAGTACGCGCCTGACAAGCAGGCCACCTTCCAGGACGAGTGCGAGCTGGTCGGCATCAGCGAAGCCGACTTGAAAAAGGCCGGCTACACCGAAGCCGAAATGGACCGCAAGCCGGGCTGAGCGATGAGACCTGAAGCCAACCCCGTCGCAAGCCCCTGGCGCCCCCCGCGCCTGACCACGGCATGGCGCTGCCGCGCCGCCGCTGCACTGGCCGCCATGGGGTTTGTCGGCAGCGCCTGGGCCCAAGGACTTGTTCAAGGCGTGCTGGGCGTGCCGGTGTCGCCAGCGCCTGGTGAAGCGCCGGCCCTGCAACTGCGCGGTGGCGTGGCGTTGCGCCTGGAACAGGTGGAACTGGATGGAAGGGTTTGGCGGCAGCTGCTGGCCAGCGACGGCAGCCACGGCTGGACGCCGCTGCCGCTGGGCGCTGAAGTGCCGGTGACGGCACACGCCGTGGCCAGCGGCTTCGAGCTGCTGCCGCTGCCGCCTGGCCACGCCGACTTCCTCTCGGCCGTGGGCCAGCCGGTGCCCGATGCCGCCGTGGGCCGGCTGCTCGGCGGTTCACGCGAAAGCCACGTTGCCGACACCCAGGACCTGATGCTCCCGCCCTGGCTGAGAACCAGCCTGGCACCCTGGCCGCACTGGTCCATCGCCGGAGTGGACGGTTATGCGCCGCTGGCTCTGGTGCGCCTGGCGTGGCCCGGGCCGGCGGCCGGCAGGACGGATGAAAAACCGAACGCCGGCGCAGATGTCCGCGCGGCCGCCCGGACGAGCGGCAGCGCAGCCGGGCGCGCGCGGCATGCCCTTGCAGCGCGCGACTTGCTGGGCGGGTGGGGCTTGCACGGGCTGTCGCGTGCGCCTTTTCTGGCGCCGCTGGCCGCACCCTTGCAAGGCCTGGCCCCGGCCGCTGGCACGGCCGCGCTCGACCTGTCCAACGTCCCCGGCAAGCCGGCAGGCCGGCGCGTGCTGGACGGTGCCTGGCAGGGGCCGCTGTGCGCTTATCGCGCCACTTCAGCGCCCCAGGGCGGCCTGGCCGCGCTGCTGTGTTACGGGCAGGGAAAGACTCGCGCCTTCGTGGTGCAGGGCAGCAACGGCAACCAAGCCGTGGCCTACGCCGATGACGACGGCCTGTCCGTCACACGGCTCGAAGAAGCCGACCTCGACGGCGACGGCCTGCCCGAATGGCTGCTCGAAGTGGCGGGCCTCTACGGTGATGGCTACTACACCGAGCTGTGGGTGATCGACGGGCGCAGCGCCAAGAGCGGTCTGCGCGTGCAGCGCGCGGCCCTGTCGCACAGTTCGGGCGAAATGCCTGGCGCCACCCAGCTCGCCGCCTGGGGCGTGGGCAGCGGGCGTTCGCTGTGGGTCTGGCGCAGCACCGCTGAGGACAGCCGCCTGAGCACGCTGCGCTATGCACGCGGCGGCCTGAAACCCGCAACCACGCCAGCGCTCGTGGTGCTGGGCACCGACAGCACGCACGTGGCGGCGCAGCAGCGCCGCTTGCAAGCGCTGGCGCACGCGCCCGACGCGATGGTGCTGCCGCGCCAGACGGCGGCCGGGGTGAACTGGGTCACCGCGCTTGCAGGTTCGGGGCATCGACAAGCCCTTCGTCAGGCCGCTTCGCTGGCCCTGCCGGCATCGCAGGTGCAAAGCCTGCCCTGGCGCCCCTGAATGGCGGAGCTGCCCGCGTTCGACTTCAGGCCATGAACCCCAAGTTGCGCTTGGCAACGTCGAAATTCGCCAGGTTCGGGAAGATGTCGGCGAGCGTGGTGTCGCTGCAGCCGAACCAGCGGCCCAGCGTCGCGCCCAGCTGGTCCACCGACACCTCGGGCAGCAGCGAGCCGTTGCCCAGCTGGTCGGCGCTGCTGTCGAAGTTGTTGTTGTTCGGGTTCTTCACGCCCAGCGTCGGCATACGGCCGTAGAGCTCGCGGCCGCGCACCGCGCCGCCCATCACGAAGTGGTGGCTGCCCCAGCCGTGGTCGGTGCCGTCGCCGTTGCTGGTGAAGGTGCGGCCGAAGTCGCTGGCGGTGAAGAGCGTCACGTTGTTGCGCGCGTTCAATGCGCCCAGCGCACCGTCGAAGTAGCTCATCGCGTGGCTCAGCCGCGCCATCAGGTCGGCGTGATTGCGGTTCTGCAGGTCGTGGGTGTCGAACCCGCCCAGACTGACGAAGAACACCTGGCGCCGCGCGCCGGTGGCGCCACTCATGCCCGCATCGATCATGCGTGCCACCACCTGCAGCTGCTGCGCCAGGCTGTTGGTGTTCGGCTGACCCGACAGCGGGTTCAGGTAGCGCAACTTGGGGTCGGTCGCACCGTTGTAGGCACCGCTTGCGGGCGGGGTGCCGAAGGCGGCGTCGCTGGGCGCACGCAGCGCGCTGCGCAGCGTGGCTTCGGCTTCGATGGAACGTGCCGAGATCGCGGCCAGGTCGCGTTCGAAGACATGGTTGCTGCGGCTGGTGGCGGCAATGCGCTGCAGTGTGTTGGCCACATCGGTGCTGCCGAAGACGCGGCCGCTGGCGTCGCCTCCCATGCGAATGGCGCCGTTGGTGCTGACTTGATATTGCTGCACCGTCTGCCCGGCCAGCCACACCGCGTTGCCGCTGGCCGAGATCGAGGTGAAGACCGTGCGCGAATTCATCGAAGCCAGCGCATCGCCCATGCGCCCGCCCCAGCCCCGTGTGGCGCCTTCTGCGGCCAACGCCTGCCAGGTGTTCTGTTGGTCGTTGTGCGAAAACAGGCTGGCCGGCTTGGGGTGGCTGTTCTGGCCGTACTGCGCCTTGTTCGTGGGGCGGATGAGCGGGCCCACGTTGGGCACGATGGCCAGGCGGCGGTCGGTGTCGAACATCGCCTGCAGGCTGCCCATCAGCGGATGCAGCGCCAGGCTGCGGCCGGTGTTCAGACCATTCGCGTTCAACGGGTTGATCGACAGCACGCCGCCCAGGCGCGCCGGCGAACCCACGGCCGCGCCTGCGTTGGGCATCACGCCCGAGGCCAGCAGCGCGATGGAGTCGGGCGCCTGGTCGCGCGTGGTGCTGTAGGCCTGCCAGCTGGCGGCATCGGTGGGCAGCACCATGTTGAAGCTGTCGTTGCCGCCGAAGAGGAAGAGGCAGACGACGGCCTTGTAGTCAGGCGCAGTCTGCGC
This sequence comes from Burkholderiales bacterium, assembly GCA_038249925.1. Taxonomy (GTDB): domain Bacteria; phylum Pseudomonadota; class Gammaproteobacteria; order Burkholderiales; family Burkholderiaceae_C; genus Rubrivivax. Next base: position 11,078 of record JBBSCV010000029.1, on the reverse strand, counting down.
CGCGGCCGAGCCTGCGGCCAGCAGGTTCAGCGCCATCGGCGCACCGGCGCCGGCCAGCGCGCCCATGGCGCCGGCATGTTGCAGGAAGAGACGGCGGTCGGCTTTCATGTCGGGTCCTATGCGTTCAGTTCGGGACTTAGCGCTGTACTTGGAATTCGGGGGTCGCCAAGAACAGCAACACGGCCGCGTTGACGCGGTTGCGGCGCGCGCTTTCTATGGCCGCCTCGTTGGTGCCGCTGCTGTTCAGCACCGGAAGGGCGATGGTGGCCACGGCCGCGGCAATTTCGGTCTTCAGCGCAGCGCTGGCCTGGTTCCACACGAGCTTCTCGGCCACGCGCTGCACCAGTGCAGCGGGGTCGCCCGCCAAGGCCAGCTCGGCGCTGAAGTCGGGGCGGATGTCGCGCCGGTTCAGCGCCACGCCGCCGACGGTGCCATTGCTGGCGCCGACGCCCGAGGCGACGTTCTCGCGCATCAGGTTCACCCAGGCGGCGACGCTGGTCTCGTGGGCGATCTGCAGCTCCGGCGCCACCAGGCTGGCAGCGGCTGCGGCGGTGCCCGGCGCCACATAGCCGGGGCGGTAGTAGTTGAACACCGAGGGCGAGCGCATCGGCGTCTGGCCCAGCGACGTGGCGGGGTTGTCGGTGTTGCCCACGCGCCAGTTGCCGGTGTCGCTGCTGTGCGGAAAGGCGCGCAGGTAGGCGGCCAGCTTCAGCACCGGCTCGCGGACCTTGCCCGAGGTGTCGGTCATCTGGCGCGCCTCGGGGTGCATCAGGATGGTCTTGACCACGGTCTTGATGTCGCCGCGCACACCGGCGCCGTTGTTCGCCCAGGCCTGCGACACTGCGCGGACATAGGCCGGGCTCGGGTTGCTGGTGACCAGCCGCTGAATGAGCTGGCGGCCGATGAAGGGGCCGACGTTGGGGTGGTCGGCCAGTGCGTCCAGAGCCGTCTTCAGGCTGCCGTTGGGGTCGCCCACGGCCTGTGCCGGGATGGTGGTGCCCAGGAAGGTCTTGATTTCGGTGCTGTGGTACTGCGGGTAGCCCAACATGGCCTTGAAGCTGCGGTCGGGGTCGCTGTTGCCGTTGTTGCTGCCGCTGAAGAAGCAGTTGTTGTTGGCAAAGTCGGGGCAGGCCCAGCTCCAGCCGGTGAACACGCGCGCCATGGCGCTGATGTCGGCCGGGGTGTAGGTATCGGCAGCTTTGCCGGCCGCAATGCGGGCGCTGCCATCGTCGTTCAGCTCCACCAGACCGATGCTGAAAAGCTGCATCACCTCGCGCGCATAGTTTTCATCAGGAACGCGGCCGCTGCGCAAGTCGGCCTTCTGGTTGCGCATGTGCGAAAGGTAGGCGCCCATCATCGGGTGCAGCGACGCCGATTCCAGCAACGCGCGGTAGGTGGTGAGGCCGTCGCTGCCCAGCATGTCCAGATAGGCGGCCACGGCGCGCGGGCTGTCGCCCACGGTGCTGTCGACCATGCTGACGACGAAAATCTGCGAAAGCGCATAGGCCACACGCTGGCGCAACTGGTCCTGACCGGTCACGGCCTGCTTCCAGAAGCTTTCCAGCACCTGGTCCTGGCCGCCCGTGCTGCCCGGCGTGGCAGCGCGAATCTCGGCGTCACGCGTCTCCCAATGGCGGCGGTGAACCGCACTGGCGGGCAGCGCCAGCTGTTCGTCGATCCACGCGGCGTAGCCCACGCCCATCAAACGGTCGATCTGGGCGTCTGTGGCGCCGAAGCTGGCCTGGGCAAGAAAGCGTGCGGCCTGGGCGCGCGTGGTCGGCTTTTCCACCAGCGGTGCAGCGGGCGGGGCTGGAGCGGCGGGGGCTGGCGCGGCCGCCTCGGTGCCGCTGCCGCCGCCACCGCCACCGCCGCAAGCGGCCATCAAGGTGCTCAGAGCCAGGGTGGCGAATGCACGCCGGTAGGTTTTCAGCAGCATGACAAGGGGCACGGCGTGACGGGCGCCAGTGCAGTTGTGGGCGGGCACGGCGTGCCCGTGACCCTGAACCCCCATTCTCGGCAACTGCAGGGCAGGCATGTAGCCAATTCCTTGGCGGCCTGCACAGCACTTACCGACTGATGCGAATCAGCGCCGCCCCGTGCGGCGCGAGCAGGCCGAACCGCGTGGGCCGCGGGCCAGACCGGGCTAGCCCAGCGCCGGCGCCAGCGCGCGCCGCGCGTCATGCTCGGCCAGGCCCTGGCGTTGTGCCCAATCGGCGAGCTGGTCTTCGCCGATGCGGCCGACATTGAAGTAAGTCGCGTCAGGGTGGGCCAGGTAGAAACCGCTGACGCTGGCCGCCGGGGTCATGGCCAGGCTGTCGGTCAGGTCCATGCCGATGGCCTGCGCCTGTAGCACGCGGAACATGTCGCGCTTCACGGTGTGGTCGGGGCAGGCCGGGTAGCCCGGCGCCGGGCGGATGCCCCGGTACTGCTCGGCGATCAACTCTTCCGTGCTCAATGCCTCGTCGGCGGCATAGCCCCAGAGGTCGGTGCGCACGCGCTGGTGCAGGCGTTCGGCAAAGGCCTCGGCAAGGCGGTCGGCCAACGCCTTCAACATGATGGCGCTGTAGTCGTCGTGGTCGTCGGTGAAGAGTTTTTCCTTCTTCTCCACACCCAGGCCGGCCGTCACGGCAAACATGCCGATGTAGTCGGCCTTCGCGCCGGGCCCGGATTTCGGGGCGATGAAATCGGCCAGGCTGCGGTTGGGCCGCTTCTGGCCTTCGACGGTGGGCCGCTCGGTCTGCAGCCGCAGCGGGTTCCAGCGCAGCGCGACCTGGCTGCGCGTCTCGTCCGTGTAGATCTCGATGGTGTCGTCGCCCACGGTATTGGCCGGCAGCAAAGCCACCACGCCGCTCGCCTGCAGCCAGCGGCCTTCGATCAGGCGCTGCAGCAGCCGCTTGCCGTCGCTGAAGACACGCTGCGCCTCGTGGCCGACGACCTCGTCGCGCAGGATGTCGGGGAACTTGCCCGCCAGGTCCCAGGTCTGGAAAAACGGCGCCCAGTCGATGGCTTTGGCCAGGTCGGCGAGGTCGTAGTTGCGGAACTCGCGCCGGCCGATGAACTTGGGCACCGGCGGCGTGTAGGCCGCCCAGTCGATGGCGGCCTTGTTGGCGCGTGCTGCCGCCAGCGTCACCAGCGGCGTGGCCTTTTTCTGCGCGTACAGGGTGCGCACCTGTTCGTAGTCGGCACGCAGTTCGTCGATGTACTTCGCGGCGCGCTCGTCGCTGAGCAAATCACTGCACACGCCCACGCTGCGCGAGGCATCGGGCACATACACCACCGGGCCTTCGTAATGCGGCGCAATCTTCACCGCCGTGTGCACGCGGCTGCAGGTGGCACCACCGATGAGCAGCGGCATCTTCCTGCTGCGAAAGAACTCGTCGCGCTGCATCTCGGCCGCCACGTGCTGCATCTCTTCCAGGCTCGGTGTGATGAGCCCGGAAAGCCCGATGATGTCGGCGCCTTCCAGCTTGGCCTTGGCCAGAATGTCCTGGCACGCGACCATCACGCCCATGTTCACGACTTCGAAGTTGTTGCACTGCAAGACCACGGTGACGATGTTCTTGCCGATGTCGTGCACGTCGCCCTTCACGGTCGCGATGACGATCTTGCCCTTGGGCTTGGCCTCGCCGCCGCCGGCAATCAGCAGCTTCTTTTCTTCCTCGATGTAGGGCAGCAGGTGGGCCACGGCCTGCTTCATCACTCTGGCGCTTTTGACCACTTGCGGCAGGAACATCTTGCCCTGGCCGAAGAGGTCGCCCACCACGTTCATGCCGGCCATCAGCGGGCCTTCGATCACGTGCAACGGCCGGCCGCCGCCGGCCGCGATGGCGCGCCAGGCCTCTTCGGTGTCGTCGACGATGAATTCGGTGATGCCGTGCACCAGCGCATGGCTCAGGCGGTGGTTGACGTCGCCCACGCGCCAGGCCAGCCGCGCGCTGTCGTCCTTGGCCGCACCCTTGGCGCTTTCGGCGACTTCGATCAGCCGCTCGCCCGCATCCGGCCGGCGGTTCAGCACCACGTCTTCCACGCGCTCGCGCAGCACGGCTTCGAGGTCGTCGTACACGCCCACCATGCCGGCGTTGACGATGCCCATGTCGAGCCCGGCCTGGATGGCGTGGTACAGGAACACGGTGTGAATGGCCTCGCGCACGGGGTCGTTGCCACGGAAGCTGAAGCTGACGTTCGAGACGCCGCCGCTCACCTTGGCACCCGGCAGGTTCTGCTTGATCCAGCGCGTGGCATTGATGAAGTCGACAGCGTAGTTGTCGTGCTCTTCGATGCCTGTGGCGATGGCGAAGATGTTGGGGTCGAAGATGATGTCTTCAGGCGCAAAACCTATCTCGTCCACCAGCAGCCGGTAGGCGCGCTCGCAGATTTCTATCTTGCGCTGGTAGGTGTCGGCCTGGCCCTTTTCGTCGAAGGCCATCACCACGGCGGCAGCGCCGTAGCGGCGCACCAGCTTGGCCTGACGGCGAAACTCTTCTTCGCCTTCCTTCATGCTGATGCTGTTGACGATGCCCTTGCCCTGAATGCACTTCAGCCCGGTCTCGATGACGCTCCACTTGCTGCTGTCGATCATGATCGGCACGCGCGCAATTTCGGGCTCGCCGGCAATCAGCTTCAGGAAGCGCTCCATGGCCGCAGCGCTGTCGAGCATGGCCTCGTCCATGTTGATGTCGATGACCTGGGCGCCGTTTTCCACCTGCTGGCGCGCGACCGAAAGCGCGTCTTCGAAGCGGCCCTCGAGGATCATGCGCGCGAAGGCCTTGCTGCCAGTGACGTTGGTGCGCTCGCCGATGTTGACGAACAGCGCGCCGTCGCCGATGGCCACGGGCTCCAGACCGGACAGGCGCATGGCAGGGGGTCGTGCCGAATTTGGACTCGTGGGGCTCATGGGGACATTCACTCCGAATTCAGTCAGGGAGTGAGCGCCGTTGCCGCCGGCGCGGCGCGGGCCTGCGACGCCGGTTCCCGAGCCTGGCAACAGACCACCGGTCTGTCGTCGCAACGCTCCTCAGGAGAGCGGGCATTTTAGGCGCCCCCTGCTGCCCGCGCTTCAGCGGCTGTGTGAAGTCAGCCGCGACAGCGGCCCCGACGTGCTGATGCCCGGCCCGGCGCGCCGCGCGGTGGGCTCGGCCGCATTAGCCGGGGCGTCATCGAAGTCGGCGTGGGCCGCCGCAGCCGGCCCAGCCCTGGCGGCGCCGGTGGCCCCAATGCCGCCGTCCACGGGCAGCGCCACGGCGCTGTCAGCGCCGCGCCGCATCGCCAGGCCCACGGCCAGGATGTCGATGACCAAGAGGTGCAGGATGCGACTGACCATGGGCACGTGCGTGGCCACATCTTCGACGTGGTCGACGATCAACGCCACGTCGGCCTTGCGCGCCAGCGGGCTCTGGCTGGCGGTGATGGCCACCACCGGCACGCCGCGTGCGTGCGCGGTCTCGCACACCGCCAGCAGGTCGTCGACACGGCCGCTGCTGCTGATGATGACCACCACGTCGCTCGGCCGCAGCACCTTGGCAGACAGCATCTGCAGGCGCCGGTCGGTGACGCTCGCACTGGGCACGCCGAAACGCAGGAACTTGAACTGCGCGTCGTCGGCCACCACGCCGTAGTGGCCGACGGCATAGAACTCGATGCGCTCGGCCGCGTTCAGCAGGTCGATGGCGCGCACCAGGGTGTCGCGGTTGAGCTGTTCACGCACCTGCAGGATGGCGCTGGCGGTGTTGCCCAGCACCTTCACACCGAGTTCCAGCACCGAATCAGACCCCGTCACCTGCGTGTGCGTCAGCGGTATGGTGCCTGACAGGCCCGAGGCCAGGCGCAGCTTGAAATCACTCAGCCCTTCACAGCCCAGGCTGCGGCAGAAGCGGATCACGGTGGGCTGGCTCACCAGCGCCGCCTTGGCGATTTCGGCGATGGGGTCGTTCAGCGCCGAACGCGGGTGCGCCAGCACGTGGTCGGCCACCCGCTTCTCGGCCGGCGAGAGACTGTCGCGCGCGCGCTGAATCTGCCCGAGGAGGGCAGAGCCCTGGTCGTTGTGCAGCGCACGCAGCTGCGCCGTCAGGATGGCGGCCACGCCTTCGAAGGTGGCGTGTTCGGCCGTCACGACGAAGGTGGGAATGACCTTCACGTAGTCGCTGAAGCGGCCCTTGTCCTCAAAGCGCGCGCGGAACGGACTGGCATCGAAATATTCGCCCAGGCGCGGCACGATGCCGCCGCCGATGTAGACGCCGCCCAGGGCACCCAGCGTCACCGCCAGGTTGGCCGCGGCAGTGCCCAGGATGCTGCAGAACGCCTGCAGCGTTTCTTCGCACAGCGGGTCGGCCTGGTCGAGCGCGCGGCGCGTGATCTCGGGCGCAGACAGCGGCTCGGGCGCCACGTTCGCACGCCCGCACAGCGCGCGGTGGATGAGTTCCAGCCCCGGCCCCGAGAGCAGGCGCTCGAATGACAGGTGCGGGTAGAGCGTGAGGCCATGGCGCAGGATGGCGATTTCGCGCTCGTCGCGCGGCGCGAAACTGGTGTGGCCGCCCTCGGTGCCCAGCGCCACATAGCCGTCCTGCAGCGGAATCAAACCGCTCACGCCCAGGCCGCTGCCAGCGCCGATGACGCCGATGACGCTGTTCTCGCGCGCCCGCCCACCCCCCACCTGGCGACGCTGGCCCGTCGCCAGGCGCGGCAGCGCCATCGCCAGCGCAGTGAAGTCGTTCACCACCACCAGCGTGGTAAGGGAGAGCCGCTGGCGCATCTGCTCGATGCTGAACTGCCAGTGGTAGTTGGTCATGCGCACCTCGTCGCCCTCTACCGGGTTGGCGATGGCGATGGCGGCGTGCTCCACCGTGCCGGCCATGCCGCCAGGCAGCCGGCCCAGGTACGCGCGGACGGCGGCGTGGAAGTCGGTGTGCTCGGCGCACAGCAGCGAGTCGGTGTGAACAAAGCGCCCGTTGGGCAGCTGCAGCGTGAAGCGGGCGTACGTGCCGCCGATGTCGGCAAGCAGCCGCGGGCTCTGAGGTGGCGTCATGGGCGGCAGCGGTGGGCGGGTGCAGGCAGGCGGGCAGGCAGGCGGGCAGGCGGTGGGGCTGTCGGTCGGCCTGCCCCCATGCCAGGGCGGTGCCGGCACGCATTGTGCGTGACTGCATGGCGCCCTCGCATCCGGGTTAGGCCGGCCGCTCCCAAAAGCGGCCCCAACCCCTGTAGCTTGACTACAGACAGTCTCGGCCTGCGCACGCCGTTGTCCCACACTGCAATGCACAGAGTGTTAGAACCCTTGTTGAAGTTTTGTAGTTTTGCTACCGTGACCCCGTGAAAGAGATTGCCGCGGCCATGCCCGATCTGAATACGAACCCCGCCGGCCTGCCTCGGCCCTGGTTGGTGGCCGACATCGGCGGCACCAATGCACGCTTCGGCTGGCTGGCCGAAGACAGCCTGTCCGTCAGCCATGTGGCCACGCTGCCGGCTGCCGACCACGCGGGCCCAGCAGACGCTGCAGCCCACTATCTGGCCGACCTGGCGGTGAGCCTGGGCACTGCCTACCGGCCACCGCGTGCCGCAGCCTTCGCGGTGGCCACTGCGGTGGGCAGTGACACGATCTTCTTCACCAACAGCCACTGGGCGCTGGCTCGCCGCGATGTCCAAGCCGCGCTGAAGCTGGACGCACTGCTCGTGTTGAACGACTTCGAGGCGCTGGCGCTTTCACTGCCGCGCCTGCAGCCGCAGCAGCTGCGCGCCTGGCCCGGTGTGGCCATGCCGGCGGCGCGCACCAACTTGGCCGTCATCGGCCCGGGCACGGGGCTGGGCGTGGCCGGCCTGGTGCCCACGGCCGACGGCCATTGGGTGGCGGTGCCGGGCGAAGGCGGCCACGCCACGCTTTCTGCCGCCGACGACTTCGACGCGGCGGTGTTGGCGGCGGTGCGGCGCGAACACCCGCATGTCTCGGCCGAGCGTCTGCTCTCTGGCATCGGCCTGCCGACGCTGCACGGCGCCGTGGCTGCCGTGCTGGGCGAGTCGACCGTGTCCGTCCCTTTGACGACCGAACTGATCGTCGAACGCGGCCTGGACGGCAGCGACGCTGTCTGCAGCCGCACGCTGGATGCGTTCTGTGCCTTGCTGGGCAGCTTCGCCGGCAACGTGGCCCTGGTGCTGGGCGCGCGCGGTGGCGTCTACATCGGCGGTGGCATCGTGCCGCGGCTGAGCGAGCGCTTCTTCCAGAGCACCTTCCGCCAGCGCTTCGAGGCCAAGGGGCGGTTCGAGCCCTACCTGCAGGCCATTCCGACGCTGCTCATCACCGACACCCTGGCCGCCTTGAACGGCGGCGTGCAGGCACTGTCTCAGCAGCGGCGCTGAGCGCCTCCGCATTCGGCTTTTCCAGAATCTGGCGACACCAGAAATTTCTTCTCGGTGTGTCAACGCACCGACATTCGCTGCGTTGTGAGCATGGCTGACACATAAAGGCGGTGCGACACCGCCCAACGCCAGCCACTCGGCGCCCCGGAATGGTTCGGGTTGACGAGCTTCGTTGAGAACCTGCTTTTCCACTGAGAGAGACACCATGACCAAGTTCCTGAGCCTGATCGCCCTGGCCGCCTTCGCCTTCTCTGCCCAAGCCACCACCGCTGCCCCCGCCAAGGCCGAAGCCGCCAAGCCGGCCGCCAGCGCCGCGCACAAGAAGGCCGACATGAAGGCCGACATGAAGAAGGAAGAAGCCAAGCCGGCCGCCAAGAAGGAAGAAGCCAAGAAGTAATCTTCTCGGCCTTCAGGCAACAAGGGCGGGAGCGCGAGCTCCCGCCCTTCTTCCGTTTCAGGGCAGGGTGATGACGCCGCTGTCGTCCATCACGCGCGGCCCGTCGGGCAGGCCGCCGCCCATCACGAAGGGCCCGGCCTCGGGCGCCAGGCTGCGGTAGCCGCCGTCGTAGTCCCAGGTGGTGACGAAGAGGCGCGCGCCGCTCAGCGATGGCAGCCGCGTGAGCGCCGCCGCCGGCAACGTGAAGCTGACGGTGCGCGCCGCGCGGTCGACCGCCAGCGCGGCGCCGGGTGTCACGGGCGTGCCTTCATGGGTGGCGCTGGCGCCTTCTGCAGAGAACAAGGCGTTCGACCAGCCCCCGGCACGCAGCCGCAGATGCCAGCGCATGCCGCCGGGCAGGCTGGCGTGCTGCAGCGGCATCACCGTGGCGCCGCCTTCGCGGCCAGGCAGTTCGATGTAGACGGTGAAGTTGACGTGATCAAAACCGTTCGTCGGGTTCCAGGGCGTGGTGATGCTGGCCATCTTCAGCACCAGGCGCAGGGCGCCGCTGGCGGTGTCCACACGCACGGCTTGCAGGTCCATCTGCCGGTTCGCACCCCAACCGGGGTCGCTGGGGTAGCTGTAGGCCATGCCGGCCGGACCGGTGTCATCACCCACGGGGTCGGGCTGGTTCACCACCATCTGCCAGGGCCGCAGCACACGGAAGCTGCGCGCTGCCGACACCGCCCGCCCTTCGGCCCAGGCCACGAGGCGGTGCACGGTGTCGGGGTCGACCATCGCCGCAGTGTCCACCTCGGCCTGCCAACGGCCGTCGGGGCCGGGCGTGACGCTGCGGGCTCGTGCCAGGTCGCCGTCGACCACCAGTTGCAGTTGTGTCACGCCTTGCGAACGGCCGGTGACGCGGAAGTCGCCGCGCTGGCGCGTGGCCTCGGGCAGGTCGAGTTGCAAACGGGCGGCGGCGGCCAGCGGCGCGGCCCGCGCGGCCCGCGCGGCCGTGGCGCGCCACACCTGTCCGCTGCGCGGCGCCAAGCGCAGCGTGATGCGGCCGCCGGCGCCCACCACCAGGTCATCGGGCCGGCCGTGCAGCCCGTACAGGCCCTGCAGCACGGTGCCCGCCGGCAAGCCCGTAGCGAGGGCAGGCAGCAGCGCCTCGCCCTCGGCCGTGTTGAAGACGACGAAGGCGGGCAGCCCATCACCCTCGGCCAGCCCCGGCTGCGCCATCTTCCAGGCCAGCGCCCCGGGCCCCGCGGCGTTGCCATGCAGCACCGTGGGCACGCCGCGAGAAAACACGCGGTGTTCGCGCCGCAATGCCGTCATCTCGGCCGTGGCGCGGTACAGCGGCGCTTCGGTGTCGTAGCGGTCGCGCCCGCCCGAGCCGAAACCGGCGGCGAACATGGCTGCGCGCGGTTCGGTGAAGCCCTGCTCGGTGCCGTAGTAGATGACGGGGATGCCGGGCAGCGTCATCAGCGCCAGCAGCGCCTGCTTCAGGCCGGCCTGGCTGCCGCCGGCCAGGAAACGGTCGACATCGTGGTTGTCGATGAAGCTCGGCATCAGGTGCGGCCGGTGGTGAATCTTCATCATGCGCGTGATGCGCTCGCCCAGTTCTGCCGGCGGGCGGCCGCGCGCGAAGGCGTCCCCCAAGGCACCGTAGAGCGGAAAGTTCAGCATGCCCTGCAGCAGCGGCCGGCCTGCCGGCGTGCGCGTGTAGCGCTCGATCTTGCGCGACTGCACGTCACTGCCGGGGCGGTCGATGCCGAAGCCTTCGCCGAAGACCAGGAAGTCTTGCCGGCCGGTGCGGCGCGCCACCTCGGCCATGCCAGGAGCAGCCGGGTCGCGCGAGAACAGGAAATCGGCGAAGTACTCGGGGGGCACGTAGAAGGCGGTGTCGACGCGGAAGGCGTCCACGCCCACCTCCTTGACCCAGAAGCCGTAGCTGTCGCGCAGCGCGCGGCGCACCACGGGGTTTTCGGTATTCAGGTCGTCCAGGCCTGCCATCTGGAAAGTGCGTTCCTGCTGCGGGTTGTAGTAGTCGGTGATGTCGGGCGTCCAGTGGTAGATGCCGGCGCTGCGCTGAATTGAACCGCGCGGGTCGTTCTGGTCGAAGGGCGGCTGGCTCGGGCGCGGCCTTGGCGGTGTCGCGTCGTGGGCTTCGTAGCCGGTGGCGGGCTGGCCACGCTGCCAGCGGTCGCGGTAGGTGAAGAAATTGCCGGTGTGGTTCACCACGATGTCCTGCACCAGCACCATGCCCTGGCTGTGCAGGGCGTGCGAGAGCTGGCGGTAGTCGGCCAGCGTGCCCAGGTGCGGGTCGACCTTCTTGAAATGCTCGGCCCAGTAGCCG
>JBBSCV010000028.1:0-19436 GCA_038249925.1 Burkholderiales bacterium | reverse complement strand
CCCGACCTGCAACACGCCGTTCATGCCCAGTGAACCTGCGGTGCGCATTTCGCCGTCGGCCGTCGATGCGCCCGCGGCATTGGCATTGGTGGTCAGCAAGCCGACGTTGACGTTGCCGGTGTTGCCGACCCCGGCATCGGCTTGGCCGATCAACTTGCCCTGCGCCAGCGAGCCAGCGCCGGCGTTGCCCAATAGAACACCCACGTCATAGCTGGTATGGCCCGTGAAGCCACCCGCGGCAACAACGCTCCCGGTGGCCTGCGCCACGGCGCCACCGGGGCCGAAGGCAAAACCGACCCGCGCAGCGCCGCTGCCGTTGCCGCGCAGGGCCCCGTTGCCGAGATCGATCGCGCCATCGGCAAGGCCACTGACGGTCTGGCCGACTTCCAGCGCTCCGCTGTGTCGAAGGTCGCCCTGGGCGACATCGATTCGCCCTTTCGCGCTGCCGTCGGCGGTGGACGTACCGACGCTGACGGTTGCGAAACGGTCGCTGCCCATGGCCAGCGTGCCGACCTGCAGGTTGCCGTCGACCACGCCACCGAAGCTGCGGCCGACCAGCAACTGCGCCTGGTCACCGGCGGTGGCCAGGGTGCCGGCAAGTTCCACCTTGCCACGTGCCTCGTTGACGAAAGCCGTGCCCGCCTCGACCACACGATCGGTGCCTAAGGTTGTGCCGACCAAAGTGTTGACGCCGCTGGCCAGCGTCAGCGTGCCGCTGCCACCGGCCACCACTTCGGCGACTGATCGGCTACCGACCTGATTGGGGTCGGTGCCGGTGACGGTGCCGACGATCCAGAACGTGCCCTGCACCTGGCCTTGCAGCGAATCGGCGACCAGCGAGCCTTGGGCCAGCGACCCACGCTGCGCGCCGAAGACCCGACCGACCTGTTGGAAGCCGTCGACACTGACGCTGCCGGCCACCCGCACATCGCCGCGAACTTGGGCGCTGACGCCCTGGCTGAACAAGTTTGCCACGTCGACGGACCCGAAGGTGGCACCCGCGCCAGTGATATTCAGCACGCCTTCAACGAACGAGTTGGTGCCGCTGCCTGCCACACCCGCGCGCAAGGCACTGGCAGCGTGCAGGGCCACGCCAGTGCTGGTGACGCGACCAGAGACCGGGCCGGTGCCGCCAATGTCGGCGCCCAGGTTCAGGCTGCCCAGCAAGGCCGTGCTCGTCGCACCGCCGCTCAGCGTGGTGTTCAGCAGCGCCGTACCGCCGTTGTTGACGAAGACCGTAGCGCCGGCCAGCGGCACTGTGGCCGGGTTCCAGTTGGCTGCGTTGAACCAGCTGTCGCTGGCTGCTATCCAGCTCTGCGCCCATGCCGGCCCTGGCGTCGAAGCCAGCAGCAGCCACAGGACGGCGCTGGCAACGCCGTATCGGTGCATGCTGGGCGCGTTGCTAGTTTGCCTGGGTTCGATCATGAGCACTCCTGAATGGTGTGATGTTCAACCTATCCAAAGACAGCGACCACGCGCTATCCCCAATGCCCTCGATCCCCCCGCGGATGGGGCATCGTGCAAGAAGTGGGATTGCTTCCCAGCGGCCTGAACAACCCTGCCCCTGATCCACGTAGTACGAGAACGATTCGATCGCGCAAAAGTGGGCGCCACGTAAATTCCTTGACCCCATGGGCCTGCGATGGGTCGGGCGTCTCGGCAAATCTGGACGGCTCGCCGAGGCAAGGGCTGTTGAGATACAGGACTGCCCTCTACAGACGAGCGTCGACGAGGTCGGTCGGCACGTCCTGACCGAACCCCGACGGTTTTCCGACCACTTTCCGACCGAGAGGCGCAGAGATTTCCTGAGCCCCTCTTTCACGGCAACAGCAGCTCCAAGAAGCGAAGCCGAGCTATGAAGTAGCCCATCCACCACGCGCGGCGCTGTGGCGGGCGTCGCTCGCAACTCGGCGGCCAGGGCGTCGTTGCGGCCGCCTACCAGCACGAGCGGCTTGTCGCGCAGCGAAGCGCTGATGGGCTTCGTCACGCGCGAGCCTGGGCCGCCGAACAGCACCAGACCGGTGGGCGTGTCCGGGCCCAGGTCGTCTACGCGGCGCAGAGTCGTCTTGTCGGCCAGCGGCGGCGTGTAGAAATCGGGGCGCAGGATCATGCCGCTGGTGCGGTGCAAACGTTCTGGCGCGAAGCCCGCGGCCCACGTCCGCTGCACCGCATGTGCGGTTCCGCAGACGAGGTGTTGCGTGGTGCCGGTTACATCCAGAAGGCCGGCGGACGTGGCGGAAGAGCCCGGCGGGGTCCAGCACCGCCGTCAGGTTCAGCATGCGCACGCGCCGCGGCGGGCCTGGGCCGCTCATCCCCTGTTCCAGCGCCTGCGCAGCCGCACGGTGACCGCCGCTGGCGTCGAACCAGACCAGATCGACGGTGGTCATGCAGGCCACCTCAACAGCGCCTGCGTGCGGGGTCGGCGCTCGGCTGAACGCACGTCGAATTCCGGCACAAGACATCAACCAGTGCGCGTGCCGATGAGGCGACGACGACGCGCTTCATTGGCATCCGCGACCGGGATAATGCTCGACAGATGGCCCCGTGGCTGCAGCACTTGACCGTGGTCACTGCTGCAAATCGGTAGCAACGGACTCGTGCTTCAGCTTGTTTCGTTGTGCTTTTTGGTGCGCCTGTGTGGAATTTCTGCGAGCGTAAGTCTTTGAATTTCATAGATAAATCAACAATTTGCAACCCATGGCGCCTGTCCGTGGCGCCGATGATGGATTGGACAGATCTTCATTGCCGCAGCCTGCATCGGCTGCTGAGCCGCCACACGCGGCTGTACACCGAGATGGTGACCACCGGTGCATTGCTGCACGGCGACGTACCGCGCCATCTGGCATTCAATGAGCAAGAACACCCGGTGGCGCTGCAACTGGGGGGCAGCGAGCCCGACGACCTCGCGCGCTGCGCCAGGCTTGCCGAACAGTGGGGCTACGACGAGGTGAATCTGAACTGCGGTTGCCCGAGCGAACGCGTGCAGCGGGGGGCCTTCGGAGCCTGCCTGATGGCCGAGCCCGGGTTGGTGGCCGACGGCCTGAAGGCCATGCGCGATGCCTGCAGCCTGCCTGTTACGGTGAAGCACCGCATCGGCATCGACCGCACGGAAAGCTACGAATTCGTGCGCGACTTTGTCGGCACCGTGAGCCAGCGCGCAGGTGTCGAAGTCTTCATCGTGCACGCGCGCAACGCCTGGTTGCAGGGCTTGAGCCCCAAAGAAAACCGCGAGGTGCCGCCGCTTCGCCATGCGCTGGTGCACCGCCTGAAGGTCGACTTTCCGCACCTCACCATCGTCATCAACGGCGGCATCGACAGCGACGAGGAGATTGCCCAGCAGCTGCAGCATGTCGACGGCGTCATGGTCGGTCGCCACGCGTACCACGAGCCCTGGGCGCTTGCCGGTTGGGACCAACGGTTTTTCGGTTCGAGCGCGGCTGCCGTGGCCAGCCGCGAGGAAGCAGAGGATGCCTTCGTTGCCTACCTGGCAGAGCTGGTTACCACGGGCACGCCATGGACGCTGGCGGCGCGCCACATGCTGGGCCTGCACAACGGCCTGCCGGGCGCCCGGCGCTGGCGCCAGGTGTGGTCGGACCATCATCTGAAAACGCGCCCGCCGAAGGAAGTGGCATTGCTGGCGCGCAGCGCCATGCAGACCACGGCCGCGATGGCGCCGCAACGCACCCACCCGTTTCAAAAGGACAGCGCACTGTGACTTCTCCTCTTCTGGCCATCATCGGTGGCAGCGGCTTGTACGACCTGCCTGGCTTGACCGACACACGCTGGGAAACGGTCGACACGCCCTGGGGCGCCCCGTCTGACCAGATCTTCCGCGGTCGCCTGAACGGTACCGAGCTGGCCTTTCTGCCGCGTCACGGCCGCGGCCATCGCATCCCGCCTTCTGAAGTGAACTACCGCGCCAACATCGCGGCGCTGAAGCAACTGGGCGCGACCGACGTGCTCAGCCTCTCCGCAGTGGGTGGGCTGCGTGCCGACTTGCCCCCAGGCACCTTCGTGGTCGTCGACCAGTTCATCGACCGCACCACCCAGCGCGCCAGCAGCTTCTTCGGCACCGGTCTGGTGGCGCATGTCTCACTGGCGCACCCGGTGTGTTCGCGGCTGGGCAGCCACGTCGGCGCGGCGCTACAGCAACAGGGCGTGCCGCACGTGCGCGGCGGCACCTATCTCGCCATCGAAGGGCCGCAGTTCAGCACCCTGGCGGAATCGCAGATGTACCGCAGCTGGAACTGCAGCGTCATCGGCATGACGAACATGCCCGAGGCCAGGCTGGCTCGCGAAGCCGAACTCTGCTATGCCAGTATCGGCATGGTGACCGACTTCGACTGCTGGCACCCCGCGCACGACGCCGTGACGGTGGACGCCGTCATCCGTGTCCTGCTTGGCAACGCGCGAACCGCACGCACGCTGGTGGCGGGGCTGGCCGGGGCCATCAGCCACGACCCGGCTGGCGCAGCCTGTGCCTGCCGCCATGCCCTGGACCATGCGCTCATCACCGCGCCCGAGGCTCGAGACCCCGAGATGGTGGCGCGGCTGCGCAGCATCGCGTCGCGCGTGCTGACAGCGCCCTGAGCGCAGCTACCGTCAGTGCGTGGTTTCTGACTGCATGACTGCCGCAGCCGGCGCCTCTCCCGGCGATAGCACGGGCCGGATGTCCTGCGCCAGGTCGCCCTTCGGGCCCTGCACCAACTCGTAGACCACCCGTCCGCCTTGCTTGAGGGTGCGAAAGCCTTCCATCTGCACTGCAGAAAAATGTGCAAACACGTCGGCGCCACCGCCTTCGGGCTCGATGAAGCCAAAGCCCTTGGCGTCGTTGAACCACTTGACCGTACCGAATGCCATGGACTTCTCCCCACATAGGCTACAACGGGAAAAATTGTCCTCCTCGGCGCGTCAGAGTGTCAAGGCCGCGACTCACTGATGGCGCCTCACAGCCTGGACGGGTGTTGGCCAAAACGCGGGGCTCGGTGGCGACTGCGGGCGAAACTCAGTTCAGATCAGGCCTTGAATGCGCAGCATCTCGGGCAATATGGGACATCTGATAAGGGGCGTGGTGCATGCGCAAGCGGACAAGGATCATCTCGATAGAATGAAGCATGCCCGACGAAACTCCGCCATCACCTCCCCCGAAGCCGCCGGCCCCTGCGCGGCGCGATGGCGGACAGGGTGCGGTGGTGGCCGAGCGCAAGGCGGCGCGCACGAAGCCGCCGCAGCTGTACCAGGTGGTGATGTTGAACGACGACTACACACCGATGGAGTTCGTCGTGATGGTGCTGCGACAGTACTTTCAGCGTGATGCGGATTCCGCCACGTTGATCATGTTGAAGATTCACCACGAAGGTCGCGGTATCTGCGGCGTCTACACCAAGGACGTCGCAGCCACGAAGGTAGAACTGGTGCTCACCGCGGCGCGCCGCGACGGGCACCCGCTGCAATGCATTATGGAGGCCGCATGATTGCGCAAGAACTGGAAGTCAGCCTGCACATGGCGTTCGTCGAAGCGCGCCAGCAGCGGCACGAATTCATCACGGTGGAACACCTGTTGATGGCGCTGCTGGACAACCCCAGCGCCGCAGAGGTGCTGCGCGCCTGCGCCGCCAACATCGACGATTTGCGCAAGAGCCTGGCGACCTTCATCAAGGAAAACACGCCCACGGTGGGCGGCAGCGACGAGGTCGACACCCAGCCCACACTGGGCTTTCAGCGGGTGATCCAGCGCGCCATCATGCATGTGCAGAGCACGGGCAGCGGCAAGAAGGAAGTCACTGGCGCCAACGTGCTGGTGGCCATCTTCGGCGAGAAGGACAGCCACGCCGTCTACTACCTGCACCAGCAGGGCGTGACCCGGCTCGACGTGGTGAACTTCATCGCTCACGGCATCAAGAAGAACGACCCGCCTGAGCCCGCCAAGGGCAGCGAGGGCCAGCCCGGCAACGAGGCCGAGAAGGAAGAAGGCGGCGACGCCAAGGGCTCACCACTGGAACAGTTCACGCAGAACCTGAACCAGCTCGCGCTTCAGGGCAAGATCGACCCGCTCATCGGGCGCGAGCACGAGGTCGAGCGTGTCATCCAGATTCTCTGCCGCCGCCGCAAGAACAACCCGCTGCTGGTGGGCGAGGCAGGCGTGGGCAAGACAGCCATCGCCGAAGGCTTGGCCTGGCGCATCACCGAGAAGGACGTGCCAGAGGTGCTCGCCGACGCCACGGTGTATTCGCTCGACATGGGCGCGCTGCTCGCCGGTACCAAGTACCGCGGCGATTTCGAACAGCGCCTGAAGGGCGTGTTGAAGCAGCTGAAGGACCAGCCCAACGCGATTCTCTTCATCGACGAGATTCACACGCTGATCGGCGCTGGCGCTGCCAGCGGCGGCACGCTGGACGCTTCCAACCTGCTCAAGCCCGCGCTGAGCAGCGGCGCGATGAAGTGCATCGGTGCCACCACCTTCACCGAGTACCGCGGCATCTTCGAGAAGGACGCGGCGCTCAGCCGGCGGTTCCAGAAGGTCGACGTCGTCGAGCCATCGGTCGAGCAGACCATCGAGATCCTCAAGGGCCTGAAGTCTCGTTTCGAAGAGCACCACAGCGTGAAGTACGCGGTGGGGGCGCTGCAGGCGGCTGCCGAACTTTCCGCCAAGTTCATCAACGACCGCCACCTGCCCGACAAGGCCATCGACGTCATCGACGAGGCCGGTGCTGCGCAGCGCATCCTGCCGGCCAACAAGCGCAAGAAGACCATCACGCGTGCCGAGGTCGAAGAGATCGTGGCGAAGATTGCACGCATCCCGCCGCAGTCGGTGAGCAGCGACGACCGCGGCAAGCTGAGAACGCTGGACCGCGACTTGAAGAGCGTGGTCTTCGGGCAAGACCCCGCCATCGACGCGCTGGCCGCCAGCATCAAGATGGCGCGCAGCGGGCTCGGAAAGTCGGACAAGCCTATCGGCAGTTTTCTCTTCAGCGGCCCCACCGGCGTGGGCAAGACCGAAGTCGCCAAGCAACTCGCTTACGTGCTGGGCATCGACCTCATTCGCTTCGACATGTCCGAGTACATGGAGCGTCATGCCGTCAGCCGTCTCATCGGCGCGCCCCCGGGCTACGTGGGTTTCGACCAGGGCGGGTTGCTCACCGAGGCGGTGACGAAGAAGCCGCATTCGGTTTTGCTGCTGGACGAGATCGAGAAGGCGCACCCCGACGTCTTCAACGTCTTGCTGCAGGTGATGGACCACGGCACCCTGACCGACAACAACGGGCGCAAGGCCGACTTCCGCAACGTCATGATCATCATGACGACCAACGCGGGCGCCGAGACCATGAACAAGTCGACCATCGGCTTCACCAACAAGCGCGAGCAGGGTGACGAGATGGCCGACATCAAGCGCCTGTTCACGCCCGAGTTCCGCAACCGCCTGGACGCCATCGTCAACTTCCGTGCGCTCGATCAGGACATCATCCTGCGGGTCGTCGACAAGTTCCTGCTGCAGCTGGAAAGCCAACTCGCCGAGAAGAAGGTGGATGTGACCTTCAGCGACAGCCTGCGCAAGTTCCTGGCGAAGAAGGGCTTCGACCCGTTGATGGGCGCACGCCCGATGCAGCGCTTGATTCAGGACACCATCCGCCGCGCGCTGGCCGATGAACTGCTGTTCGGCCGCCTGGTCGACGGAGGACGCCTGGGTGTGGACATCGACGACAAGGACGAAGTGCTGCTGGACATCCAGCCGCCGAAGAAAAGCGACAAGCCGAAGACGGAGACGGCTCCGGCCTAAGCTTTTTGCGCTGATTTCTGCGCTGATTTCTGCGCCGACTTCCTGGCAGGCGGCCCTTCGGTCACAGGGTCCTGCAGATAAAACCGAGAGAGCACCCCGTACAGCGCGGGGTGCTCTTTTTTTGTGGCTTCGGGGCTGACGAAGAAGGCCTCACTCGCTACCGCGAAGAACTCCTCGGGCGCTTGGGCGCCATAGGGGTCCAGCACGGTGGCCTCGCCGGTCTCCACGCGTTGCACGAAAGCTTCGAACTCCGCCTGCAGTGTCTGAGCCCATTCTGCGCGCGTCAGTTCAGGCGGCAGCCGCGGCACACCGTTGGCCACGCCGTCTGCCATGTCCAGCACATGAGCGAACTCGTGGATGACGACGTTGTACGCGGCGCTGCCCTCGGGGCCGGCACTGCGCACGTCGCGCCACGACAGCATCACCGGGCCGCCTTCCATCGCCTCGCCGGCCAGTGGCTCGTCATAGGCATGCACGACGCCGTCGTCGTCGGCGACCTCGCGGCGCGCCACCACTTGGTCTGGGTGCACGACGATGCCGACAAAGCCGTCATAACGCGCCAGGCCCAGCTTCAAAACCGGCAGAACGGCCTGGGCGGCAATGGACACCACCAGCGCGTTGGTGAGCCTCAGGCCGCCAGCAGCATTGAATTCCTTGCGGTCCAGAAACAGGCTCGTCAGACGGCGCAGTTCGGCGGCGTCAGCCGCGTCCCGGCGCTGCAGAAACGGATAGCGCACCAGCGTGCGCTTCCAGAGGTCGTCCGGGATGGCGCGCCTTTGCACGGCTGCCTCTTCACGCTGACGCTGCCAGCCCATCCAAAAACGCCGCAGCACGGTGTTTCAGCTGCCCGCAGGCGCCATGCGCTCGAAGCCGCGGCGCGTCAGGCGCAGCACTTCGGCGCGCTGGCCGGTGTCCAGGTCCCAGTCGCTGAGCACATGGCGCTTGAAGCCGGGCGCCAGGGCATTGCTGCCTGGTCGGTGGGTGTGGCCGTGCACCATTTCTGCGGCGCCCATGCTGTGCATCCAGCGCACGGCCTCGGCAGCGTCGACATCGACAGCAGTGTCGCTGTCCATCCGCCAGCGTTCGGCGCTGGCCTTGCGCATTTCGCTGGCCAAGGCCACCCGTTCGGCGAGAGGCCGTGCCAGGAAGGCCTGCTGCCAGGCCGCAGAGCGCACCTCGCGGCGAAAGGCCTGGTAGGGCTTGTCAGCCAGACACAGCGCGTCGCCGTGGCTCAGCAGCACGTTCTGACCCCAGGCCGAGATGATGGCGGGGTCGGGCAGCGCCATCATGCCGGCGTCTTGCAGCAGGCTGCGGCCGACGAGGAAGTCGCGGTTGCCCACCATGAAGGCCAGCTGCCGGTGGCTGGCGGCTTCGGCCAGCACATCCACGCAGCGGCGCTCGAAAGGCAGGCTGCGCGCATCGTCGCCCACCCACACCTCGAACAGGTCTCCGAGCATGAAGACGGCATCGGCCGTGGTGCGCTGCAGATGTTGCTCCCAGGCCCTGAATGTGGCGGGCATGGCCTCGCACAGGTGCAGGTCGGAGATGAGGTCCACCGCGCGCCAGGACGGCGGCACGCTGAACTCGAAGAAGGCAGGGAGCGGGGCGCTCCGCGCCTCGTCCACCATCAACCGAGCTCTGTGACGCGCATGATGGTCACGTCGTCTAGCGGCACGTCGTCGTGGAAGCCCTTGCGGCCGGTCTTGGCTTTCTCGATGCTGTCCACCACGTCCATGCCCTCCACGACGCGGCCGAACACCGCATAGCCCCAGCCCTGCGCGTTCTCGGCGCGGAAGTCGAGGAAGTCGTTGTCGGTGCAATTGATGAAGAACTGCGCCGTGGCCGAGTGCGGGTCGCTGGTGCGCGCCATCGCCAGTGTGTACTTCTTGTTCTTCAGGCCGTTGTTGGCCTCGTTCTGGATGGCTGCCTGCGTGGGCTTCTGCTTCATGCCGGGCTCGAAGCCGCCGCCTTGCAGCATGAAGCCCTTGATGACGCGGTGGAACACCGTGCCATCGAAGTGGCCGCTCTTGGCATAGGCCAGAAAGTTGGCCACCGACAGCGGCGCCTTTTCGTCGTCGAGTTCGATGCGCACGGTGCCCGCGCTGGTTTCCATCTGGACGTTCTTGGTCATTTCACTTCTCCACGGTGGCTTTGCGTATGGTCACGGTCGTGACCGGCAGGTTCTGATGCATGCCCGCGGCGCGCGTGGGCAGCTCCTTGATCTTGTCGACGACCTCCATGCCTTCGACCACCTTGCCGAAGGCGGCGTAGCCGTCGCGGCCTTCGGCAGCGTCGAGGCGCAGGTTGTCGGCGACGTTGATGAAAAACTGCGCGGTGGCCGAATTGGGGTCGTTGGTGCGAGCCATCGCGACGCTGCCGCGCACGTTCGACAAGCCGTTGCGGCTTTCCAGCGCGATGGGCTTGCGCGTGGGCTTCTCGCTCATGTCAGGCTTGTAGCCGCCGCCCTGCACCATGAAGCCGTTCATGACGCGGTGGAAGATCAGTCCGTTGTAGTGGCCGTCGCGCACGTACTGCAGGAAGTTGGCCGTGGTCTTCGGCGCTTTCTCGGCGTCCAGTTCCAGCACGATGTCACCCTCGCTGGTGGCCAGGCGCACCTTCTGGGCCCAGGCCGAGGCTGCGCTCGTCAGCAGGGCAAGCGTCAGCGTTTGAAGTAACAGTCGGGCAGGCAGATTCAAGGGAGTGTCTCCTTCGGGGTGACATTGGAAAACCGGCGCAAAGGCGGTGGCGGCGGCAGTGGCGCTGGCGGTGTCGCGGCACCAGCCTACCGGGTCTTTCGCAGGGCGCGAGTCTAGCGGGCCGCTTGGCTTGAAGGCCCGGGGCTCGCGATCAGCAGCGCGCGCAAGGCTTCCAGCCGCCGCAGTAGCGCGGTGTCCAGCGGCCCCTCCGCAGCCGCCAGTTCCCAGGCCTGCACTGCCAGCAACAGGTGCACCTGACCCAGGTTCGTTCGCGCTGCGCGGTGGGTGGGGTCGTTGCGCAGCGCGGTTTCGAGGGCCTGGCGGGCCTGCTCCAGCCTGCCAGCGCGCGCGTGAAGCAGCGCAATGTTGTTTTGCGGGTCGGGCAGTTCAGGGTAGTCCTGGGCCATGCGCGCGAAGTGGCTCAGAGCCTCGTCGTCACGCCGCAGATCCATCAGCGCCACACCCAGCAGGAAGCGCATCTGCACATCACCGGGGGCTGCAGCCGCGGCCTGCTCCAGGCGCGGCAACGCCGTGGCCGCATCGCCCCGGTTCAGCAAGGCGCGCAGTTCAGCGAACTCATCGGCATGTGCCGGTGCAGCGAGCAGCAGGGCTGTCAATTGCGCCAGCAGCAGAAAGGCTCTGCGACACCGGGTGGTGCGCGCGCTTGAAAGCGGGGATGCGGGGCGATCGGGCAGATGAGGCAGATCAGACAAGACAGTGTGGGCTGGCATGGTGGGGCGAGGATGGGTGGCGCCGGAGGCTGGCGCTGCGGGGGTGGCACCGGGCCTGGCCGCTATACTGAATTTCATTCTATCGACCCTGTTTCGGCCTGCGCCCGAACGGCTGCTTCCGGAGCCGCCGCCCCCCGGGCAGTCAGCGCTCGCGCTTCATTCGGCCCACCGGGCCCAGCCCATGAGCCTACGCATCCACAACACCCTGACACGTTCTCTGGAGGCCTTTAGGCCCATCGAGGCTGGGCATGTGCGCATGTATGTTTGCGGCATCACGGTGTACGACGTCTGCCACCTGGGCCATGCGCGAATGATCATGGCTTTCGACACCGTCTACCGATGGCTGCGGGCCAGTGGCTGGCAGGTGACCTACGTGCGCAACATCACCGACATCGAAGACAAGATCATCAGGCGCGCGGTCGAGCGTGGGCTGACCATCCGCCAACTCACCGACGAGATGATCGCCGCCATGCACCGCGACTTCGCGGCCCTGGGCGCCTTGCCGCCCACGCACGAGCCGCGGGCCACCGACTACGTGCCGCAGATGTTGTCGCTCATCGGCACTTTGCAAGAGCGGGGCCTGGCCTATGCGGCTGAAGGCGGTGACGTGAACTTTGCCGTGCGGCGTTTCCCGGGCTACGGCAAGCTCAGCGGCAAGAGCCTGGACGAACTGCGCGCCGGCGAGCGCGTGGCGGTGCTCGGCGACAAGGAAGACCCGCTCGATTTCGTGCTGTGGAAGTCGGCCAAGGCGGACGAGCCCGACGACGCCAAATGGCAAAGCCCCTGGGGCCCAGGTCGGCCGGGCTGGCACATCGAATGCTCGGCAATGAGTTGCGCGTTGCTAGGCGAGCCTTTCGACATCCACGGCGGTGGCCTGGACCTGCAGTTTCCGCACCACGAAAACGAGATCGCGCAGAGCGAAGGCGCGCAGGGCGCTGGCGGCGTCGGCTTCGTCAACACCTGGATGCACAACGGCTTTCTCAACGTCGACGACACCAAGATGTCGAAGTCGCTGGGCAACTTCTTCACCATCGCCGACGTGCTGAAGCGCTACGACGGCGAGACGCTGCGCTTTTTCATGCTGCGCACGCACTACCGCAGCCCGTTCAATTTCAGCGAGCAGGTGCTGGACGAAACCCGGACCGCGCTCAAGCGCCTGTACACCGCGCTGGAGGCAGCGGGCGAGCAGCCTTCAGCCGCCATCGACTGGGCCGAACCGCGGGCTGCGGCTTTCAAGCTGGCGATGGACGACGACTTCAACACGCCAGCTGCGGTGGCCGTGCTTTTCGATCTGGCGGGCAGCATCAACCGCAGTGCCCACGAGGACGCGGCCTTGCTGAGGGCGCTGGGCGGCGTGCTGGGCTTGCTTCAGCTGCCGCCGCGCAGTTACCTGCAGGGCGGTGATGGCCTGGACGAAGCGGTCATCAACGAACACATCGCGGCGCGTGCTGCCGCCAAGGCAGCGCGCGACTTTGCGCTGGCCGACCGCATCCGCGCTGAGCTGCTGGCCTGCGGTATCAAGCTCAAGGACGGGCCCCACGGCACCACCTGGGTCAAGGCCTAGGCGCGACCGTTCTCATGCTCACACCCTACTTCTGTTGCTGCCCCTGTTGATGCCGCTGCTGACGCCTCTACTGATGCCCAAGCCCGATGCCAAGCCCAAGCCCCTCCTGGGGGTTGAGCTCGAACACGGGCTCGAGCTTCAAGATGCGGCCGCGGCCGCCGAGCCGCTGCCGCTTCGGCAGACGCCCGAGTATTGGGCCGACGCCCGCAAGCACCTGTCCAAGCGCGACCGCGTGATGAAGAAGCTGATGCCGAAGTTCGGCGAGGCCTGCCTGCAGAGCCGCGGCGATGCCTTCACCACGCTGGCGCGCAGCATCGTTGGCCAGCAGATCAGCGTGAAGGCAGCGCAGGCGGTATGGGACCGTTTCGCCGCGGCCGCGGGCGGCCCGGCCTCGCACCTGCAGCCGGCAGCGGTGCAGGCGATGGAAGTGCCGCGGCTGCGCGAAGCGGGCCTGTCGGCGCGAAAGAGCGAATACCTGCTCGACCTGGCCCGCCACTTCGGCGGCGACGGCGTGCACCCCGGCCAGTGGCAGCGCATGGACGACGAAGCCATCATCGCCGAGCTGGTGGCCATACGCGGCATCGGACGCTGGACGGCCGAGATGTTCCTCATCTTTCACCTGATGCGCCCCAACGTGCTGCCGCTGGACGATCTGGGCCTGCTGAAGGGCATCAGCCTGAACTACTTCAGCGGTGAGCCCGTTTCTCGCGCCGAGGCGCGCGAGGTCGGCGAGGCCTGGGCGCCATTCCGTTCTGTCGCCACTTGGTACATTTGGCGCAGCCTGGACCCTGTCCCTGTGGAGTATTGACCTTGAGCAAAAGGCACTTCCTCGAATTCGAGCTGCCCATCGCCGACCTGGAGTCGAAGATCGACGAGTTGCGCTATGTGCACAACGAGTCGGCGGTCGACATCAGCGACGAGATCGAGCGGCTGGCCGCAAAAAGCCAGCAGCTCACGCGCGACATCTACAGCCAGCTCACGCCCTGGCAGGTGACGCAGATTGCGCGCCACCCGCAGCGCCCCTACACGCTGGACTACGTCAACCAGATCTTCACCGACTTCCAGGAACTGCACGGTGACCGTCACTATGCGGACGACCTCAGCATCGTCGGCGGCCTGGCGCGTTTCAACGGCCAGCCCTGCATGGTGCTGGGCCACCAGAAGGGCCGCGACACCAAAGAGCGCACCCTGCGCAACTTCGGCATGAGCCGGCCCGAGGGTTATCGCAAGGCGCTGCGCCTGATGAAGCTCGCCGAGAAATTCGGCCTGCCGGTCTTCACCTTCGTCGACACCCCGGGCGCCTACCCCGGCATCGGCGCCGAAGAGCGCGGCCAAAGCGAGGCCATCGGCCGCAACATCTTCGAGATGGCGCAGCTGGAAGTGCCCATCATCAGCACCATCATCGGCGAGGGCGGCAGCGGCGGTGCGCTGGCCATCAGCGTCGCCGACCAGGTGCTGATGCTGCAGTTCAGCGTCTACTCCGTGATCTCGCCCGAGGGCTGCGCATCCATCTTGTGGAAGACCTCGGAGCGCGCGTCTGAAGCCGCTGAAGCGCTGGGCATCACCGCACACCGGCTGAAGGCTCTGGGCGTGATCGACAAGATCGTCAGCGAGCCCGTGGGCGGCGCCCACCGCGATGTGCCGTGGATGGCCGCGCAGCTCAAGCGCGCCCTGGGCGACGCGCTGCGCCAGACCGCCGGCCTGAAGCCGCCAGCGCTGCTGCAGCAGCGCTATGAGCGCCTGCGCGGCTACGGCCGGTTCACCGACACCAAAGAGCGGTGAACGAAGTCGCTGGGCGGGTGGCGGTGGCCGTCAGTGGCGGCCGCGACTCGACGGCTCTGCTGCACGCCACGCTGCGTGCGGCTGAACCGCTGGGCGTGCAAGTCTGGGCACTTCATGTGCACCACGGCTTGATGGCCGAGGCTGATGCCTGGCTGCAGCAGGTACAGAAGCAAAGCCGCCGCTGGGGCGCGAGTTTCGACGCCGCCTTGCTGCACGATCGCCCGGCGCCTGGCGACAGCGTCGAGGCCTGGGCGCGCCGTGAACGCTACCGCGCGCTGGCCGAGATGGCGCGCCGCCACCAATGCCCGCTGGTCCTGCTGGCCCACCACCGCCGCGACCAGGCCGAGACCTTTCTGCTGCAGGCGCTGCGCGGCGGCGGCCCGGCCGGGCTGGCCGCGATGCCGAACCTGGCGCAGCGCCACGCGCTGCACTGGGCGCGCCCTTGGCTGGACCACCCGCGTGAGGCCATCGAGGCCTACGTCAAGCGACATCGGCTGCGCATCGTCGAAGACCCCAGCAACGCCGACCCGCGCCAGGCGCGCAGCCGCCTTCGTGAATGCGTGTGGCCGGCGCTGGCTGCCGCATTTCCTGATGTCGAGGCCACGCTCGTGGACGCCGCCCGCCTGGCCGCCGAGGCCGCCTTGCTGGCTGAAGAAACGGCAGCGGCCGACCTGCCCGGTGTCACCGACGACGGCACGCTGGTGCTCGCGCTGTGGCTGGCCTTGCCGCCGGCAAGGCGCCGCAATGCGCTGCGGGCCTGGCTGAAGGGCCGGCTGATGGGCCCAGTGCCGGTCTCGCTGGTGCAACGCCTGTGCGATGAACTGCCCGGGCGGCGCAGCGGCCGCTGGCCTGCGGCACGGGTCGAGTTGCGCCTGTACCGCGGCCGTCTGGATGGTCACCCGCTGCTTGCGCACGCGGCGGCGACTGGCGCGGCCGCAGAACTCGACCTTTCACAAACCGGGCGCCATGTGCTTCCGGCCTGGCAAGGCGCCTTCGAGGTGCTGGCCACCGAACACGGCGGCGTCGCACCGCAACTGCTGCAGCAGCTGCGCGCGGCACCTCGGCAGGGCGGTGAACGGTTCCATCTCGCGCGGCGCGGCCTGGCGCGCAGCCTGAAGAAGCAGTACCAGGCCACGGGCGTGCCTGCCTGGGCCCGCCAAGGCCCGCTCTTGTGGCTGCCCGACGGTCGATTGCTCTTCGTGCCGGGCCTGGGTGTCGACGCGGCGCTGCACGCGCCCGAGGGGCAGCCGCAACTCGCCCTGCGCTGGCTGCCAGACCCGCCAGGGTCGTCAGGGCTGCATCAGCTCGCCGGCTAAACTCGCGGGCTTTTGTGCCCTCGCAGGCTGGGTTGGCGGGCCGGCTTGGCCAACGGCCGAGCGAACAAGGGCAACAGGCAGCGTTTCGACACTCCGGCCACCCAGCGGTGGCATTCAGCGATGGCATTGATCGTTCACAAGTACGGCGGCACCTCGATGGGGTCGACCGACCGCATCCGCAGCGTGGCCCAGCGGGTGGGCAAATGGGTGCGCGCCGGCCACCAGCTGGTGGTGGTGCCCTCGGCGATGTCGGGCGAGACCAACCGCCTGCTGGGCTTGGCCAAGGAACTGCTGCCCGACGCCGCCGCAGCCGCCACGCCCGAAGCGCTGCGTGAACTGGACGCAGTCGCCGCCACGGGTGAGCAGGTCAGCGTCGGCCTGCTCGCGTTGGCGTTGCAGGGGCAGGGCATTCCGGCCGTCAGCTACGGCGGCTGGCAGGTGCCGATCAGCACCGACTCTGCACACACCAAGGCCCGCATCCGCAACATCGACGACAGCCGCGTGCGTGCCGACCTGGCGGCCGGCAAGGTGGTGGTCATCACCGGCTTTCAAGGCATCGACCCGCAAGGCCACATCACCACATTGGGCCGTGGCGGCAGCGACACCTCGGCGGTGGCTGTGGCCGCGGCGTTGAAGGCCGATGAATGCCTGATCTACACCGACGTCGACGGCGTCTACACCACCGACCCGCGCGTCGTGCCCGAGGCTCGCCGCTTGTCTACCGTCAGCTTCGAAGAGATGCTGGAGATGGCCAGCCTGGGCAGCAAGGTGCTGCAGATCCGTTCGGTGGAATTCGCCGGCAAGTACCGTGTGCCTACACGGGTGCTGAGCAGTTTCACGCCGTGGGACATTCCGCTCGATGAAGAGATGCGTTCTGGCACCCTGATCACCTTTGAGGAAGACGAGAAGATGGAACAAGCCGTTGTGGCCGGCATCGCGTTCAACCGCGACGAGGCAAAGATCAGCGTCATCGGTGTGCCCGACAAACCGGGCATCGCCTACATGATCCTGGGCCCGGTGGCCGATGCGAACATCGACATCGACGTGATCATCCAGAACATGTCGCACGACGGGCGCACCGACTTCAGCTTCACGGTGCATCGCAACGACTACGCGCGCACCATGGCCGTGCTGCAGAACACTGTGATGCCTGCCACCGGCGCGGCCAGCCTCACTGGCGACCCGAAGATCTGCAAGGTCAGCATCGTGGGCATCGGCATGCGCAGCCATGTGGGTGTGGCTAGCACGATGTTTCGCACGCTCAGCGAAGAGGGCATCAACATCCAGATGATCACCACCAGCGAGATCAAGACCAGTGTCGTCATCGACGAAAAGTACATGGAACTGGCCGTGCGCGCGCTGCACAAAGCCTTCGACCTGGACCAGCCGACCGCCTGAAGTCAGGCTAGAATTGCAACCCTTCGCTGGAGTCGTGACCGAGTGGCCGAAGGTGCTCCCCTGCTAAGGGAGTATGTGGCTTAAAACCGCATCAAGGGTTCGAATCCCTTCGACTCCGCCAGCAAGTCAGCAAACACGGGCCTCAACGGCCCGTGTTTCATTCCTACCCACATTTCTACCGGCGCGGTCGGCCGCATGTCGTCCTTGGGATCTCGACGTTGTAGTGCTGCGCAGCACGCGAGTAGCGCTGCTCGGCACGCCCGAACTGCTCCATGATCTCGACCAGCTCCTTGGTGCCACGCGGTTTGCTCAAGGAATCTTGCAGCTTGATCAGCAGGGCCTTCGAAGCCGGCGGCCTTGGCATCATCGGTGGCGCGATCTTCTTATTCGCGTGCCGGTGAATGGCAGCACAGCAGCACGTGCCCCTGCGCGTCCAGCACGCGCTGGATCTTGATCTTCACCCCGCCTGCGGACGCCACCTCGCTGGCCTGGGCACGGTCGAGCAGCCGCTCGCGCAGCCGTGAACGCGATTCTTGACATCGTTCTGCCGGTATCGCCGCGCGTCGAGGGCCTGCACAGCGACTCTTCCTTGAGCAAGCACCTCACACCCTTGCCGCTGGATACCCTGCGATTGCCAACACTGGTCTTCGGCGCCCGCGACGACCGCTGCGGCACTTACGCCAGCGCGGAGTACACCGCCAGCCAGATTCCAGGGGCGAAGTTCATTACATTTGCACAGGGCGGACATCCTTTGGTGGGATACAACGACGACGTGATGGCGGCCATCGTCACGCTGCTGCATCCACTGGCCCGGCCGTGAACAACCCGATGGGTTCCCGTCAATGAAACGTATCCTCGTGACAGGCGCAACGGGACAAGTCGGCTCGGCGGTGATTGCGGCGCTGCGTGCCTTTGACGGCATCGTCGTTCGCGGGGCGGTGCGCGACGTCGCACGGGCCACCGTGCAATGGCGCGGCGATGTAACCGTGCAGCCGGTGGCTTTCGACTTCGCCGACCGCGCCAGTCAAGCCGCTGCGCTGGCCGACTGCGACAGTCTGTTCCTGCTGCGTCCGCCGCAAATCAATGACGACTTCGGTGACCTGATCGAAAGTGCGGCGCGCCACGGCGTCAAGCACATCGTGTTTCTGTCGGTGCAGGGAGCAGAGCGCAATCGCTTCATTCCGCACCACCGAATAGAACAGCGGCTGATGTCCAGCGGCGTGCCGTACACGCTGCTTCGGCCGGCTTACTTCATGCAGAACTTCACCAGCACGCTGCACGATGAACTGGTGCGCCGGCACCGCATCTTCCTTCCGGCAGGAAATGCCCGGTTCACGCTGGTGGATGTCGATGACATAGGCCGCGTGGCAGGCCGGGTGCTGACGCAAGCCGGCACCCAGCACCACGGGCAGGCCTACACGTTGACGTCTGAGCTACCGCTGAACTTTCAGCAGATGGCCGAGCAGCTGACGGCGGGTTTGGGAACTCCGATCAGGTATGAGTCACCGAGCCCATGGCACTTCTACCGCGTGATGCGTCACGACGGTCGCGCTCCTGGCTTGATCCTGGTGATGCTGCTGCTGCACATGCTGCCGCGATTCACGGCAATGCCACCTGTGACGCACACGGTGGCGGAACTGACTGGCCGGGCGCCGATCGAGTTTGCGCAGTTCGTCGCGGCCCATCGCGACGAGTTGCGCTTGCCAACGACACGGCCATGACGGTGCAGAGGCCCGCGCGGCCCAGCCCGGTCGCGACTTCCGCACCCCTTGTTGATGTCCGTCAGGCGTATTCCACACGGGCACTGCTCGCGTTCTTCGCCCTTGCGTTTGCGTGGACTCGGACTTGGGCTTCGCTCGGAGCCGCGCTGAAGGTGGACATGCCCATGACGGCCACCGCGCTGTCGATGTTGAGCGGCTTCGGGCCGAGCCTCTCGGCTGTGGTTATTGTGTCTCACACCACGGGAAGCGCGGGCCTGCGCCGCTGGCTGACGCGGTGCTTCCGGTGGCGCCTGGGCTGGCGCTGGGTGCCGCTGGCGTTTGCGTTTCCTGGCATTTCCTGCTGTCTACATGGGTCTGGCACCGACAGCCCACGTGGCGATGGGTGGCACTATGCCGCCACCACCCGCTGCGGGTCATCTGTGGCTGGCGGCGCTGAATGTCTTGCTCATCT
>JBBSCV010000027.1:0-19438 GCA_038249925.1 Burkholderiales bacterium | reverse complement strand
TGCCGTTGAAGCTGCTGTTGCCGGCGCTGCCGGTGGTCAGCGTGAAGGCGCCCAGGGCGACGTTGCCGCTGCCGGCCAGGCTGCCGATGGCCAGGCTGTTGACGAGCGCCAGGTTGCCGGCCACGTTGAAGGTGGGCGTGGCACTGAAGCTGCTGCCGGGGGCGAACGTGAGCGTGCCGCCGGCGAGGATGCTGACGCTGCCCACCGCCGCTGCGGCGGCCAGGGTGCTGCTGCCGCTGGCACTGAGGGCGCCACTGCCCAGCGGCGCGTTCACGGTGCCGCCGGTGAGCACATATCCCGTGGGTGCGCTGGCCGTCAGCATGCCGCTGCCGGTCAGCGTGCCTGTCAGGTTCAGCGTGCCGATGTCGTTGGAGAAGCCCATGCTGAGCGTGCCGCCGTTGGCCACGTTCACGGTGGCGCCAGCGGCCAGCACGTTTGTCGCACCGGTAGTCAGCGTGCCGCCGGTGTTGATGTTCACCGTGGTCGATGATGCTGGGCGGTTGAGCGCCGCGCTGCCATTCACCGTGAGCGTGACGCCGCCGAGGTTGGCGTTGACGATGGCGCCCGTCTGCAGCGTGAGACCACCACTGCTGGTGAGGCCGTTGGCGCCGCCAGCCAGCGTGCCGGCGCTGGTGAAGCTGGCGACCGTTTGCGGGCTGCCCAGCGTCAGGCCACTGCCGGCAGTGGCGTTGATCACCACGTCGGTCGTGCTGCCGAGGCTGGCAGCGCCGCCCAGCGTGAGCACGCCACCGTTCAGCGTCAGCGCCGTGGCGCCGCTGAGCGTGCCGTTCAGCGTGCTGTTGCCTGTGACATTCAGCGCGGCGGTGGCCAGGTTGGTGTTCACGTTGAGCTGCGCACCCGTGCTGAGCGTGGCGCCGCTGCTGGCCGTGAGCGCGAAGGCCCCGCCCAGCGTGCCGCCCAGCGCCAGCGTGCCCACCTGCTGGTTCGCACCGAGCGTCAGTGTGCTGGTGCTGGGCACGGTCAGGGTGGTGGCGCTGAGGTTGCCATTCAGCGTGGCCGAGGCACCGGCAGGCACGGTGGCGCTGGCGGTCAGCAGTGGGCCTGCACCCGCCAGCGTGCCTGCCAAGGTGAGGCCGGCGATGGTTTCGTTGGAGTTGTTCACTGTCAGCGTTCGGCCGGCGTTGACGAGCACCGCAGTGGTGTCACCCAAGCGGTTGTCGAAGCCCGTGGGCAGCGTGAGCGAGCCGTTGGCCACTTCCACAAGCGCCGGTTCGATGATGGCCGTGCCGGTGAAGCTCAGCCCCCCGCTGCCGTTCTGGAGCACGCGCCCGGCGCCCGTGACGTTGTTGGCGAAGTTGATGGCGGAGTTGCGGTTGAAGGCCAGTGTGGCAAGGGACTCGACCACCACGCCGGCGTTGGACACCAGCGAACCGTTGCTGCCGTTGCCCACCGTGAGCGTGATGCCGCTGTTTACCGTGGTCGTGCCGTTGACGGTGACGTTGGTCTGGATAAGGCCCGTGCCCTCGACGACCAGTGCGCCCACGGTGCTCAGGCCGGACGGCAGCGTGCCAGCCAGGAAATAAGTGCCGGGTGTCAGCGTGCCCGGCCCCAGCAGCGTGCCGGTGCCGCTGAGCTGGTCGACCTCTTCGTTGACCGCCAGTTGCAGCGTGCCGCCTGCCAACAGGTTCACGCGGGCTGAGTTGCTGATGTGGTCGGCTGCCAGCGGTATGCCACTGGCACCGTCGGCGGTGAGGTTGAGACGGCCGCCGCTGTTGATGTTGACGGTGTTGGCCGAGATGCGGCCGGCGAGTGTGGCGGTGCCGGTGACGGTGACGGGACCGCCTGCCAGCGTGGTGCCGAACGCGACGAGCCCGCCGTCGGCCAGCGTGCTGCCGTTGCTGTTGTTGGTGGTGAGGCTGAAGGCGCCGTTCAGCGTGCCGTTCAGCGTCAGGCGCCGCACGGCCTGGTTGGCACCCAGGGCCAGGGTGGCGCCCGTGGCCACCGTGACGGTGGTGCCGCTGCCGCCGTTGACCAGCGCATTGGCGTTATTGATCTGCAGCGTGGCGCCTGCGTTGACGTTCAGGTCCAGCGTGGCCAGATCCACGTTGTTGTCGATGATGCTGGCGCCATTGCTGCCGCTCAGCACATTGACCGTGCCGGCACCGAGGTCGGCGCCGACCACCGCGCCCGATTGCAGGTTGTAGGTGCCGGCCGTCAGCTGCGAGACACCGCCGCCAGACACCAGCGTGCCGCCGAGGTTGAAGGTGCCGACGACTTCGTTGCTGTTGTGCAGCGTCAGCGTCGCGCCGTTGCTGATGCTCAGCGTGGCGGTGTTGCCGATGCGGTCGGCGCTGGCGAGGGTGAGCCCGCCGCTGATGGCCTCCACGCTGCCCAGCGCGCTGACGTTTCGATTCAGGTTCAACGTGCCGCTGCCGGCCTGGCGCAGCGTGCCGCCGCCCGAAACAGCGCCGGCGCCGATCAGCGCACTGGCGTCCAGGTTGCTGTTGCGGTTCAGCACCAGCGTGCCATCGATGTTGAGCGCGCTGGTGGTGGCCACGCTGCCGACGCTGCCGTTCCCCACGGTCAGGGTCACGCCACTGGCCACGGCCAGCGTGTTGCTGACAGTGACCGCCGTGTTCACTTGCGGCGTGCTGGCCGCGATGTCGGCATTCAGGTTCTGCACCGTCAGGCCGGCACTGCCGCCCACCGTGCCGCCCAGCGCCAGGCTGGCGGCCGATTCGGCAGTGTTGCCCAGGGTCAGTGTGCCGCCGGCTTCGACGCTGAGAGCCGCGCCGGTGCCCAGCCGCGCCGCGCCGTCGGCCAGCGTGAGCGTGCCGCTTGCGCCGACAGCGATGTCCGACACCGTGCTGGTGGTGCCGTTGAGGTTCAGCGTGCCTGCGGTCACGCGCAAGGTGCTGGTGCCGGTGCCGCTGAGGTTGCCCAGCGTGAAGGGGCCGGTGCCGTTGTAGGCCAGCTCGGCACCGTTGCTCAGGCTGGTCGTGCCGCTGGTGGCCAGCGAGCCGGCCCCGCCATTGCCCACCGACAACACGCCACCCGTGACGTTGGTGGCGGCGGCCGTGACCGCGCCCGTCAAACTGCTGTTGCCGCTGCTGGACAGGCTGCCGCTGACGCCCAGCGTGCTGGCCACGCTGGCGCCCGTCAGTGTCGCCGTGCCTGCACTCACGGTGCCTGTGCCGCTGAGCGTGCCGCTCAGCGCCAGCGTGGTGATGCTGTTGCTGCCGGTGGCATTGAGGGTGCCCGCCACGCCCAGGGTGTTGCTCACGGTGGCGGACGTCAGGCCGGCATTGCCGCTGACATTCAGTGCGGCGCCGCCGGCCAGGGTCCCGCCCAGCGTCAACGCAGCGACGGATTCGGCCGTGTCGCCCAAGGTCAAGGTGCCGCCAGAGGCGACGTTCACATCTGCGCCTGTGCCCAGGCGCGCCGCGAGGTCGGCCAGCGTCAGGCTGCCGCCGTTGCCGACGGCGATGTTCGAGACCGTGCTCATCGTGCCCGTGAGGTTCAGCGTGCCTGCGCTCACGCGCAGGGTGCTGATGCCCGTGCCGGTGAGATTCCCCAGCGAGAAAGGCCCGCTGCCGTTGTAGGCCAGCTCGGCCCCGCTGCTCAGGCTGGTGGTGCCGGTGGTGGCCAGCGAGCCGGCACCACCGTTGCCGACCGACAGCACCCCGCCAGTGACGTTGGTGGTGGCGGCGGTGACGGCCGCCGTCAAGGTGCTGCTGCCGCTGCTGGACAAGGCGCCCGTGACGCTCAGCGCCGCGTTGACGCTGGCTGCAGCCAAGGTGGCCGAGGCCGCCGTCAGCGCGCTTGCGCCATCGAGCGTGCCGCTGAGTGTCAGCGCGCCCACGGTCTCGGCCGTGTCGCCGAGCTGCAAGGTGGCGCCACTGCCCACGTCCACGGCGGCGGCGTCGTCGATGCGCGCGCCATTGCCGTCGGCCAGGATCAAGCGGCTGCCGGCGCCCGTGACGCTGACTTCGAGCGCGGCCAGCGTGCCCGTGAGCGTGACGCCATCGGCCAGCACGCTGAGCCTGCCTGTGCCCGTCAGCGTGCCGACGCTGAAATTGGCTTGATTGATCCGCAGATCGGCGCCACTGGCCACGCTGAAATTGCCGCTGGCGACCACATTGCCGCCAGTGCCGATGCTGAGCGCGCCACCGTTGACGGCGACGTCCACGGCGGTCAGCGTGGCCTGCAGCACCGAGTTGCCGGTGCTGGTGGCGTTGCCTGTGAGTGCCAGCGCCGAGGCCAAGGTGCCGCCACTGAGCGCGG
The DNA here is from genome assembly GCA_038249925.1 of Burkholderiales bacterium. Classification (GTDB taxonomy): domain Bacteria; phylum Pseudomonadota; class Gammaproteobacteria; order Burkholderiales; family Burkholderiaceae_C; genus Rubrivivax. The sequence continues at coordinate 15,193 of JBBSCV010000027.1, read as the reverse complement.
CGCTGGAAGCGCTGAGCGTGTTGATGCCACTGCTCAGCGTGCCCGACAGCGACAGCGTGCCCACGGTGTTGGTGCCGCCCAGCGAGAGTGTGGCGCCAGTGGCCACCGTGACGTCGGCGGTGCTGGGAACCAGGTCGGCCGCATTGGACGACAGAGTGCCGCCGTCCACGTTGATCGTCGTCGACAACACCGCGGACGACAACGTCAGGGCGCCGCTCTGCACGGTGGTCGAGCCCGCATAGCTGTTGGCCTGGTCCAGCGTCAACGTGCCGCTGCCCGCCTTGACCAAACTGCCACCCGTGATGGCCGTGCCCAGCGCCTGCGAACCACCACCGCTGTGGCTGAGCGTGACGGTGCCGCCGGCGCCGCTTCCCACGTTGCCGATCTGCAGCGCGGTTGCACCGGTGATGGCGATGGCGCTGGCGGTGGTGTTGCTGTTGGCCAGGCTACCGTTCAGAGTCACCGCGCCAGTGCCGGCATTCAGTGCGATGGTGCCGGTGCCGGCGTTGACCGCCGTGGCGGCGGCCTGCGTGATGGTGCCGCCGCTCGAGGTGATCGTCACGGCGCCATTGCCGGAACTGATGCCGGCGTTCAGCGTGACGCCTCCGCTGCCAGACTGCAGCGAGATGGCGCCGTTGAGGGTGGTGATGCCCGCGTTGACCGCGATCGCGTTGCCCGCCGTTGCCGTGATGCCTGCACCGGCGGTGGTCAAAGCGAGGGGGTCGGAGAACGTGATGTTGTTCGTGGCCGCGAGGATCACGTTGCCACCCACGCCGATCAGCGTGGCCGTCGAAACGGTCTGCGTCGTGCCCGGTGCTGCACTCGCGTCGCTCACGTCGCTGTAGTTGGCGCCACCGACAGTGGCGACGATGATGTTCTCAGGGTCCAGCAGCCAAGTCCCGCCCACGCCCATGGGCGCACTCACATCCACCCGGCCCTGCGTGATACCCAGGTTGCGCTTGCCCGAGGTCTCGACGAAGCCCCCATTGCCCCCCGCCGGCCCGCCACGCACGGCCGCGCTGCCGTCGAAGCGGGTGGTGTCGTCTGACCAAACGATGATGCGACCGCCGTCTCCCGCCTGTGTGGCACTGGCGTCCAGCACGGCGCCGTGGGCCACGGTGGTGTGCGTGGCGTTGCGCACGGCGCTGTTGGCACCCAGGTAGTCGCCGCCCAGCAAGATTTCGCCGCCGCCGGTGGGCCCGGTGGCGTCCATCCGCGCGCCGGGCTCGACCCGCAGCAGGTCGCCCTGCACCGTGATACTCCCGCCATGGCCGGCCTGACCGCCCTCTGCCCCGGCGCTGGCATCCAGCGTACCGGCCACGCGCGTGATGCCCGTGGCACCGCCATCCACCACGATGCGGCCCTGCTGTTGCCCCAGCGAACGCGCCTGCACCACACCTTCGAGGTTCAGCACCGTGTCGGCGAAACCAGCGCGGGCCACCGCACGGAATTCGGCCGAGCCACCGTCGGAGCGCACGCCGCCCAAGATCTGCAGCCGCGTGTCCAGCGACTCGTTCTTCACGTTGAAGAAGATCAGGCCGTCGCCTTCCACGTCGACCAGCACCTCGCTGGCTGCGGCCAGGCCGACGCGGCGGGCCTCGATCTGGCCGCCGTGCATCAGTTGCGGTGCCACCAGCACCACGCTGCCGTCGATGGCGGTGATGCTGCCTTCGCTGCGCAGTTCACCAGCGCCCCCGGCGCCCGAAGCCAACTGCAAGCGGCCTGATTGCAGCGCGTCGTTGCTGATTCCCAGCGTGCTGGCCACCAGGCCGCCCACGTCCACCCGCGAACTGGCGCCGAAGACGATGCCGCGCGGGTTGATGAGCCAGACGCTGCCGTTGCTCTGCAAGGCGCCGTAGATCAGCGACGGGTTCTCGCCCACCACGCGGTTCAGCAGCACCGATGTGCGGTCGGGCTGCACCACCTGCACCCGTTCGCCGGCCGCAATCGAGAACTGGGTCCAGTCGAGTCCGGCCTTCGCGGTGGACTGCTGAATCAGCATCTGCCCTGGCGAGGTGGTCTGCACCGTGGCCTGGCCGCTGGTGTTCACCGGCCCTGTGGGCAGCGCAAAGCCGAGCGGCGACGCCACCAGCAGGCACATGGCCAGGCTGATGGGCGTGAGCTCGGGGCTGAAGGCGAGAGACGGCCCGCGTGTCACGGGGCGGAGCGGAGTGCGGGCTGTGCTCATCGAAGGGAACCTGGTTGCGGTGCGCCTGGGCGACCGTCAGTTGAAGAGCATGGTGGCCTGCACGTAGGCGCGCGTCTTGTCGATCTTCTCGCCGCCGCGTGTTTCCCCGCCCGTCGGCTGCGCCACCGACAGGCGCAGGGCATAACCGCCCGGCTGCACCCAGCTCAGGCCGAAGCCGACGCCACTGAAGACGCCACTGTTCTTGGCAGCGTTGGTCTGGGTGAGGATGCGCTGGCGGTAGCGGTACTGCACATAGCCGCCGTCGGCGAAGAGGCTGAAGACCATCTCGCGCGCTGCGCGGCCCAGCCAGCTTTCCGGGGGCAGCAGGCGCAGCTCAAGACTGGCCATCACGCCCAGGTCGCCCGTGCCTTCACCCGTGGCAAAGGCGCGAACACCGTCAGGCCCTCCAAGGCGGAACTGCTCGGTGGTGTCGAGGTTGTTGCGCGCGAACTGCCCGCGCACATTGAAGTAGACGAGGGCACGGCCGGTGATCCAGTCCTGCAGACGCGAGGCGCTGTAGACCATCTTCGTATAGCTCTCGTCGTCGTCCAGTGCCGGGTTGCGGCCCTCGGGGTACTTCAGCTGACCGCTGCTGATGTTGAGATCGAAGGTGTTGACGGCGCCGCCGAGCAGGCTGTCGCGGAAGTCGCCTGTCATGCCGAGAGCCAGCGCGTCGACACTCTTGCGCGACCGGCCATCCACCAGACCCTGGCGGTCGGTGTAGGTCTTGTGTTCCAGCGAGGCCAGCGTGAACAGGTTCAGGTTGCGTGAACGCACCAGCGGGTACAACGCGAATGCATTGACAGTGGCGGCAGTGCCGTTCAAGTCGAGCGGGAACTGTTCCTTGTCCAGCTTGTACGTCACCGCCGACAGTGAAGCGCCGACCTTGAAGCCGTTGCTCCCTATCGGCGTGTTGTAGCCCAGCAGTGCAAAGCCCAGGCCGCCGGTGGTGCTGGCCAGCACGTTGGCGGTGATGCCGTCACCCCGGCCCAGCGGGCTGTTCATCTGCGCCAGTCCGCCGATGCGGAACTCGCCCAGGGCTTTCGTGCCGTTGGCATCGATGTCCGCCCGGCCGGCGTACCGCCGCTCGGGGCTGGGCGTGACCACCAGCGTGGCGGTGCCCGGCAGCGAGCCGGCCTTGACTTCGAAACGCGCCGTCATTCCGCGCAGGTCATTGACCAGGAAAACGACGCGCTCCACATCGCGCACCTTCAGCACGCTGCCCGGCTTCAGGCGCGCGAGGTAGGCCTCGACCACGTCGCGGTCGACAGGAATGCCGTCGCGCCAGTTCAGCACGACGCGGTCGAGCCGGCCTTCGAGCACTGCAATGCGGATCGTGGTGCCGCCTGGCGCAATTTGTGGCGACTGCTCTGGGATGTAGGCATAGCCCAGGTAGTAACCCAGGTCGCGTTGCAGGAAGCGCGTGACCTCGGCGGCCGCGTTGACCAGGTCTTCGAAGCTGCGCTGCGTGCCGACATAGGGGGCTGTGATGCGCTGCAGGGCTGCACGCAACGCGGCGGGCGCATCGTCGGCAACGACATAGCTCGCCACATCCAGGCGCAGGTCGTCTTCAGGCTTGCCCAGCTCGCGCGGCGGGGCCGGGCGTGCAGGAACCGTGGCTGTGCTTTCAATGGGCCGGGGTTGCGGGGCCAGGTCCGACGCCAGTGGCACCACCGAGGGCGTGCGCACCGGCTGTGCCGGCTGCGGTTGCGCGTGCAGGTTGCCCACCAACCCCAGCGCAGCCATCAGGCAGACCACGCCAGCCTGAAACAGCCGGCCGACATGCCGCAGCCTCTGGGGCCCAGTCGCCGGCGTTGGCAGTGCGCATGATGGGCCGCACGAACAGTTGCACGAACAGCTGCGCGATTGGCCGCGCCTGCAGCCACAGCCTTGCATACCCATCTCGGCCTCGTTTCCTGCGCAGTCAGTGGCGGCGGATGCTAACGCGCGGTCAGGCGCTGCGCCATCCGAAACTGTCCCCTGCTTGAAGGACGCCGGCTGCTTTGCTCGCCATCAACACCAACGCCATGTCCTGGCTTTTCACCCATGCCTTTCCCCTTGCTGGCTTGAGCCCTAAGGCCAGAGTGGTCGTGGCTAAGGGCTTGCTAGGGGTTTGCAGTTGATCCGGTTCTTGCGACACTGCGCCACCCCGGTTTCTTGGCCTGCGGGCGCCCGGTTCTGGTGTGTACCCGGCGCGCGCGCAGCACGCCCCCACCCGATGAGCGACATAGACGATCTCCAGGCCAGCGTGGCCGCATGGCTGCAGCCCTTGCCCGATGCGCAGGCGCCGTGCGGGCCCGACCTGGAATACGACAACGAATTCCTGGCGCTGATGCAGGCGGTGGCCGGCAAGCCCGAATCGCAGTTCGGCCCCGCCGAGGCGCCTGAGTGGCGCAAGGCGGTCGCTATTGCAGCAGGCTTGCTGGAACGCAGCCGAGACTTGCGCGTCGCCGTCGAATGGGGCCGCTGCGTGCTGCAGCTGCACGGCTACGCGGCACTGCTGCCGGCCTTGACTCTGATCAACGGTCTGGTCGACTCGCAGTGGAGTCACGTGCATCCGATGCCCGACCCCGACGATGGCGACCCCTACGGTCGCGTCAACGCGCTGGCGCTGCTGCGCGAGCCCGCCGGCCTTCTGGGAGCGCTGCGCGACGCGCGCTTGGTGGAAGACCGCGCCATCGGCCTGCTGCTGATGCGCGATGTGGAGTCGGCGCTCGGCCTGGCGCCAGTGACGGCTGGGCGCACCGATGTCAGCAGGGACCAGGCCAGCAAGATGCTGACTGCAGCGCTGGAGAAATCGCCCGAGCTGCGGGAACGCATGAAGGGCGGCGTCGTGCTTATCAAGCAGGCGATGGCGCTGGTCAGCGACCGGCTGGGCAGCGAAGCACCCGATCTGCGCCCGTTGCAGGCATTGGCCAGCGGCGCGTTGGGGTTGCTGCCACCTGAGCCCACGGCCGACGACGCAAAGGATGAAGAGGCAGAGGGTGGCGACGGTGGTGGCGGGGGCGGGGGCGGGGGCCTAGGGCGAGGCCGTGGTCTGTCCGGTGCGGTCACGTCGCGGGAAGAAGCCTTGCGCGCCATCGACCTCGTCATCGATTACCTCGAACGGGCCGAGCCGACCAATCCGGCGCCGTTGTTTCTGCGCCGCGCCCGTCAGTTGGTGGGCCACAACTTCCTGCAGTTGATGAAGGTCTTGGCACCCGACGCGCTGGCAGAAGTCGCACGAGTCGTGGGTGTTGACCCGGATTCGGTCGAAGACCCCAACGCAACCTCTTGACGAATGTGCGCAGTTAGAAGACAACCTGCGACTCTTTCGTTTCATTCCCGCCGCACAGGAGCCTCTTGATGAGCAGCAGCCAAAAATTCATCGCCCGTAACCGCGCACCGCGAGTTCAGATCGAATATGACGTGGAGGTCTACGGCGCCGAAAAGAAAGTACAACTGCCCTTCGTCATGGGCGTGCTGGCCGATCTGTCGGGCAAGCCGGCCGACCCTCTGGCGCCGGTGGCCGACCGCAAGTTTCTCGAAGTGGACGTCGACAACTTCGACGCCCGCATGAAGGCCATGAAGCCGCGTGTGGCCTTCCCGGTGCCCAACGCGCTGACGGGCGAAGGCAACCTCAGCGTCGACATCACCTTCGACAGCATGGACGACTTTTCGCCCGACGCCGTGGCGCGGAAGGTCGACTCGTTGAACAAGATGCTCGAGGCCCGCCAGCAATTGCAGAACCTGGTCACCTACATGGACGGTAAGGGCGGCGCTGAAGAGCTCATCGGCAAACTGATGGCAGACCCGGCGCTGCTCGGTGCGCTGGCCTCGTCAGCCAAACCGGCTGATGCCTGACGCCTGACCCGAGCCGAGCACAGCCCAAGCCCCCGCGCAACCTTCTTCGAATACAGGAGCCTCGAATGGCCGAAACCCAAGCCTCTGCATCGCTGGCAGGCGTCACCATGGAAGGCAGCGACCTCGCGTCGCTGCTGCAGCAGGAATTCAAGCCCAAGTCCGACGACGCGAAGAGCGCTGTCGAGCAGGCCGTTCAGACCTTGGCCCAGCAAGCGCTGGCGCAGACCCAGCTGATCGGCACCGATGTCGTGGCCTCCATCGAGGCCATGATCGCGGCCATCGACAAGAAGCTGTCGGACCAGGTCAACCTCATCCTTCACCACGCAGACTTCCAGAAGCTCGAAGGTGCGTGGCGCGGCCTGCACTACATGGTGAACAACACCGAGACCGACGAGTCGCTGAAGATTCGCGTGATGAACGTGTCCAAGGCCGAGCTCGGCAAGACGCTCAAGCGCTACAAGGGCACCAGCTGGGACCAGAGCCCGATCTTCAAGAAGATCTACGCGGAAGAATTCAGCCAGTTCGGTGGTGAGCCCTTCGGGTGTCTGGTGGGTGACTACCACTTCGACCAGAGCGCGCCCGATGTCGAGTTGCTGACCGAGATTGCCAAGATCGCCGCTGCGTCGCACGCGCCTTTCATCACCGGCGCCGCCCCGACGCTGATGCAGATGGACAGTTGGCAGGAACTTGCCAACCCGCGTGACCTGACCAAGATCTTCACCACGCCCGAGTACGCTGCCTGGCGTTCGCTGCGCGAGTCTGAAGATTCCAAGTACATCGGCCTGGCCATGCCGCGTTTCCTGTCTCGCATGCCTTACGGCAGCAAGACCAACCCGGTGGAAGCCTTCAACTTCGAGGAAGACACCGGCTCGGCCGACCACGGCAAGTACACCTGGGCCAACGCTGCCTACGCGATGGCCACGAACATCAACCGCTCGTTCAAGGAGTACGGCTGGTGCTCGCGCATCCGTGGCATCGAAAGCGGCGGCGCGGTGCAGAACCTGCCCACGCACAGCTTCCCCACCGACGATGGCGGCGTGGACATGAAGTGCCCGACCGAAATCGCCATCGAAGACCGCCGCGAGGCCGAACTGGCGAAGAACGGCTTCATGCCGCTGGTGCACCGCAAGAACAGCGACTTTGCTGCCTTCATCGGCGCGCAAAGCCTGCACAAGCCGGCTGAATACGACGACCCCGACGCCACCGCGAACGCCAACCTGGCCGCGCGCCTGCCGTACTTGTTTGCAACCTGCCGTTTCGCGCACTACCTGAAGTGCATCGTTCGCGACAAGATCGGCTCGTTCAAAGAGCGCAACGAGGTCGAACGCTGGCTCGGCGGCTGGATCGCGCAATACGTCGACGGCGACCCGGCGCGTTCATCCGAGGCCTACAAGGCCACCCATCCGCTGGCCGCGGCCGAGGTGGTGGTTGAAGAAGACCCCGCGAACCCGGGCTTCTACAGCTCGAAGTTCTTCTTGCGTCCCCATTACCAGCTCGAGGGCCTCACGGTTTCCTTGCGTTTGGTTTCAAAGCTCCCTTCGGCGAAGGCTGGTTGACAGCAGTCCCGCAGGGCATCCTTTCATTTCCTTCACTGGCTGCGCAGCGGAGGGCGTCCGGAACACCGGGCGTTGATCGCAGTGTGAAACGCCCGCCACCGGGCAGATAGGAGATCACCATGGCAGTAGACATGTACCTCAAGATCGAGACGATCGATGGCGAGACGACCGACAAAGAAATGAAGGAAAAGAAAGCCATCGACCTTCTGGCTTGGAGCTGGGGCGTCTCGAACTCCGGCACCACGCACATGGGCGGTGGCGGAGGCAGCGGCAAGGCCAACTTCCAGGACATCAGCTGCACGAAGTACATCGACGCCAGCTCGCACGCCCTGCTGGGTGCCTGCGCGACGGGCGAGCACTTCACCAAGGCTGTTCTGACGGTTCGCAAGGCCGGCAAGACGCAGCAGCCCTATGTCACCATCACGATGGAAGAAGTGATGGTCGTGTCCGTCAGCACCGGTGGTTCGGGTGGCGAAGACCGCTTGACCGAGAACCTGTCGCTGAACTTTGCCAAGGTCAAGTTCGAGTACTTCCAGCAGGACGAAAAGGGTGACGTCAGCAAGACGGCCAAGGCAATGACCTACAACATCGCCGAGAACGCTGTCTGATCCGGGCCTGGCCCGAAAGCACGACTTAAAGAAGGTTCCGGCCAGGGCGGTGCGCCGTTCTGGCCGGAAACCCGACCTCACTGGTGACACGCGATGGCCCGTTCCGATATGTTCCTGAAGGCCACCGGGCAACGCTCGGGGGTGGTTGTTGGCGAGTCCAACGACAAGAACTTCCCCGGCCACATCGACGTCGTCGACTGGTCGTGGGGAATGTCGGCGCCGTCCACCGTGGGCGGTCAGCGCTCGGGGCGCACATCGCTTGACGAGTTGAAGCTCGTCAAGCGCGTCGACAAGGCCTCCACCGCGCTGATGGCGGTGTTGAACACGAATGATGTCTTGTCGAGCGTGGTATTGACGGTGCGCAAATCGGGCGGTGCCAACCAGTCGCTGGTTTTTTTCGTATTGACATTGAGCCAGGCGCGCGTCACGAGCTACCAGGTCAGCTCCACCGACGATGCCGACGGCTCCCCCGTGTTGATGGAGCACATCGGCATGAGCTTCAAGTCGATCACTATCGGCTACACCCCCCAGTCAGGCGCAGGCGGTGCAACGGGCACGTCCGAATTTGCCGCCCAGGCCGGACCAGACTGACCCCTGACCGAAGAACAGACCGGAGTCTGCATGTCCAACCCGAGCGCCGCCGAACTGGCCCTGAAAGACGGCGACGTCACCCGCGCCCTGAAGCTGCTCACAGAGCAGGTGCGGGCCAAGCCGCAAGACGCCAAGCTGCGTGTCTTCATGTTCCAGCTTCTGTGCGTGCTGGGCCAATGGGACCGTGCGCTGAACCAGCTGAACGTTTCGCTCGAACTCGACGGCAGCACGCTGCCCATGGTGCAGACCTACCGTGAAGCCATTGCCTGCGAAACCCTGCGTCTGCGAGTCTTCGCAGGCCAGAAGGTGCCGATGCTTTTCGGCGAGCCGGAGACCTGGGTCGCCTTGCTCATCGAGGCCTTGTTGCGCGAAGGCCGCGGTGAAAACGATGCAGCGCGACAGCTTCGCGAACAGGCCCTGGAGCAGGCGCCCGCCACGGCTGGGCAGATCGACGGCCAGACCTTCGCCTGGATTGCCGATGCCGACAGTCGGCTCGGGCCAACCCTGGAAGCGGTCATCAATGGCCGCTACTACTGGCTGCCCTGGAACCGCCTTTCCAAGGTGGAAATCGACCCGCCGCAAGACCTGCGCGACTCGATCTGGATGCCGGCGCATTTCGAATTCACCAACGGCGGTGAAGTGGTGGGTCTCATCCCCACGCGCTACCCCGACACCGACCTGGCCGCCGGCGACGCGCTGACGTTGGCACGACGCACCGATTGGCGTGAAGCCTCGCCTGGTGTTTTCGCTGGGCTGGGCCAGCGTCTCATCGTCACCGACACCACCGAGGTCGGCTTGATGGACGTGCGCACGGTGACGCTTGAAGCTGCCGCTGCTGAAGACATGGCCGAGGCCGCGGCGGCCTGAAGCGCGGCATCGCCGGCGGCACCAGGCATGTCTACCCTGCGCGCACAAGACCGACTGCAGCCGGCCTTGCTCGACCGGCTGACCGACGATGACGTCGACGCCAAGTCCGAGACCGGCGAATCGCGCGTCATCAGCCGCAGCCGGCTGCGTGAGTTGGTGCTCCGCGACCTGGCCTGGCTCTTCAACGCCACCTCGCCGGGCTCGTCGGTCGACTGGTCGCGCGCGCCGCACGCCCGCAATTCGGTGCTGAATTACGGTTTGCCGGCGCTGTCTGGCAATACGGCTTCCACCATCGACCCGCTGATCCTGCAGGCGCGTGTGAAGCAGGCCATCCTCGACCACGAGCCGCGCATCCTGCCGGAAACGCTCTCGGTAGAGGTCATCCTCTCCGAAGCGCAGATGGACCAACACAACCAGATCGGCTTTCGCATCTCGGGGCAACTGTGGGCACAGCCGGTGCCGCTGGAATTGCTGCTGCACACGGACATCGACCTCGAAACCGGGCGTGTCGCGGTGCGAGAACTTGGCCGCTGAAGCCGATGGACCCGCGGCTGCTGCGCTACTACAACGAGGAACTTCGCCACCTGCGCGAGATGGGTGGCGAATTCGCGCAGCAGTTTCCGAAAATTGCTTCGCGCCTGGGCATCGAAGGCCTGGAAGTCACCGACCCCTATGTCGAGCGTTTGCTGGAAGGGTTTGCCTTCCTTGCCGGCCGCATCCAGTTGAAGCTGGATGCCGAGTTTCCGCGCTTCACGCAGCGCATGCTCGAAATCGTCTACCCGCAGTTCCTGGCACCCACGCCGGCGATGCTGATTGCCCAGGTGCATCCCGAACTGGGCGACCCCAGCCTCGCGGGCGGGTTGAAGCTGGCACGCGGCAGCAGCATGAGCAGCCAGCCGGGCAAGGCCGGGGCCACAACCTGCGAGTTCCGCACCGCGCATGAACTGACGATGTGGCCGCTGGAGCTGACGCAGGTCGAGTACTTCACTCACGCCGCCGATCTGCCGATGGCCAGCATGCCCGAATGGCGCAAATACCGCGCAGGCTTGCGCATGCGCCTGCGCACCACCGCCGGGGTCGACTTTTCGCAGTTGGCGCTGCAAGACTTGCGCTTGCACTGTGCTGGCACCGACGACGTCGCCTACCGCCTGCACGAGATGGCGTGTGGTCACGCGCTCGGTGTGCTGGTATTGCCGACGCGCCGGCCTGCCGCATGGCACGAGGCCCTGGACGGTGAAACCGTCGAAGCCGTGGGCTACGGCGACGACGAAGCGCTGCTGCCTGAAACCCTGCAAGGCCTGCAGGGCTATCGCCTGCTGCAGGAGTACTTCGCCTTTCCGCAGCGCTTTCTGTTTTTCGATCTGTGCGGCCTCGGTGACGCACTTCGACGTCACGCCGAGACCGAGGTCGACATCGTCGTTCTCTTCTCGCGAGCCGACAACGCACTGTTGCAGGCGGTGGATGCCGGCAGCTTGGCGCTGCACTGCGTGCCGGCCATCAACCTGCTTGACAAACGCTGCGACCGCATCCACATCAGCCCCGACAGCGCCGAGTTCCATGTCGTGCCCGACCGCACCAAGCCGATGGACTTCGAGGTGCACACCGTGCAGGAGGTGCTGGGATACGGCACCGGGGTCAACAGCGAGTGGCGTTTCCTGCCCTTCTACAACGCCTTCCACGCCGAAGACCGCCAGCACAAGGCCTACTACACCGTGCAGCGTGAACCGCGGCTGATGTCGCAGATGCAGAAGCGTGAAGGCCCGCGCACTTCGTACATCGGCACCGAGCTCTACCTGTCGCTGGTCGATGCGAGCGAAGCCCCATTTCCGACCGAGCTTCGCCAGCTGGGGGTGCGAGCGCTGTGCACCAACCGCGACCTGCCGCTGCTGATGCCGCTGGGCGGCGCGAAAGGCGACCTCACACTCACGCAGACGGCACCGGTGAAGCTCATCACCGTGCTGAAGGGGCCTTCGCGCCCGCAGTCGGCCATGCGTGAGGGCAGCGCGGCCTGGAAGCTGATCAACCAGCTGTCGCTGAACCACCTTTCGCTCAGCGACACCAACGCCGAACAGGGGGCTGCTGCGCTGCGCCAGATTCTGCGCCTGTATGCCCAGCTCGGCGACGCCGGAGCGCAGCGCCAGATCGACGGGCTGCGCTCGGTCGCGCTGCAGCAGGTGGTGCGACGCCTGCCCATGCCTGGGCCCATCACCTTCGGGCGGGGTGTGGAAGTCAAGATCGAAGTGGATGACCTGTCTTTCGAAGGCGCCAGCGCCTTCCTGCTGGGCTGCGTGCTGGAACGTTTCGTGGCCCGCCATGTGTCGATGAACGGCTTCACGCAGTTGCTCCTGCATTCCAGCGGGCGGGGTGACATCCTGCGGGGCCGGCCGCGCTGCGGCGCACGGCCCATCGCATGAAGCCGCCTCCGCTGCCTGGCGAAACACCGCCTGCGGCGGTCTCTCACGAGCGGCGGGCCGAAGCCTTTCGTTCGCTGGCTGCAGCGCCGCACCGCTACGATTTTTTCTACAGCATGCGCCTGATGGAGGCGCTGCACCCTGACAAGCCACGTCTGGGCGCGGCGCGCCGGCCGATGGACGAGCCGGTGCGTCTGGGGCAGGCGGCCGACCTGTCCTTCGCGCCTTCCAGCCTGTCGAGGGTCGACCCCGCCGACCGCAGCGGCAAGCCGCGCATCGAGGTGCGCTTCTTCGGCCTCTTCGGCCCCAACGGGCCGCTGCCGCTGCACATGACGGCCTATGCACGCGAACGCCGCATGCACAAGGGCGACGAGACCTTCGGCCGCTTCGCCGACTTGTTCCACCACCGGCTGCTGCTGCTGTTCTATCGCGCCTGGGCGCAGGCCCAGCCCGCGGTCAGCATGGACCGGCCGGGCGAGGACCGTTTTGCAGATTACGTCGGCTCGTTGCTGGGCACTGGCGGGCCCGAGTGGCGCGGGCGCGACGCCGCGCCCGACCATGCGCGCCTGGCCTTCGCGGGTCTGTTGTCGCGCCAGGTGCGCAATGCCGACGGCCTGGCGCAGCTGCTCTCGAGCTTTCTGGGCATGAAGGTTCGCATCGAGCAATTTGCCGGCCGCTGGATGCCCTTGCCGCAGGCTGAACGTTCACGCATCGGCCGCCGCGCGGCCTCGCGCCGTTCGTCCACTTCGCAGTTGGGTATCAGCGCGGTGCTCGGCAGCGCGGTGTTCGACCGCCAGCACCACTTTCGCATCCATATCGGCCCGGTCTCGTTGCCCGCCTTCGAGGCCTTGTTGCCCGTGGGCACGGCCATGCCCGCGCTGCGTGCGCTGGTGCGGCAGTACGTGGGCCTCGAATTCGGCTGGGACCTGCGCCTGGTATTGAACCCAGCCGAGCGCCCCGCCTGCCGCCCCGGCCAGCAGGGGCGCCTGGGCTGGACCACCTGGCTGGGCGCGCCGCGCGACGGCGCTGCCCCCACGCTGAATCTCGTTCCGAACCTGGCCACCCCATAAGCACCCTTCAGCATCCGCACAACGAGGAAGAAACGAAATGGCAGAGATCAACCGCGTTACGCTCTTCGGCAAACTCAACCAGCCGACCTACAAGGCCGTGGAGGGCGCCACCGTGTTCTGCAAGCTGCGCGGCAACCCGTATGTCGAGCTTGAACACTTTCTGGCGCAACTGCTGCAGTCGCAAGACAGCGACTGGCACCGTGTCATCAAACACGCGCAGCTCGACATGTCGGCGCTGGCCAAAGACCTGACGGCCGCACTCGACCGCCTGCCGCGCGGCGCCACCAGCATCAGCGGCATTGCCGAGAACATCGCTGATTCCATCGAGCGCGGCTGGGTGTACGGCACGCTGCTGTATGGCGACAGCGTGGTGCGCAGCGGCTACATGCTGGTCGGCATGCTGAAGACCAAGAACCTGCGCAACGCACTGGTGGCCATCAGCCGGCAGTTCGAAAAGCTGAAGGTCGACGACCTCTCTGACGGCCTGGCCAAGATCGTCGCTGGCAGCCCGGAAGACGGGCAGGGCGCCAGCGACGGCAGCGGCGCCAGCGGCGGCGCCGCCCCGGGTGAAGCCAGCGGTGCCATCGCCCCGGCCGCGATGGGAAAACAAGAGGCATTGAAGAAGTTCACGGTCGACCTCACCGCGCAGGCGCGTGACGGCAAGATGGACCCCATCGTGGGTCGAGACGACGAAATTCGCCAGGTCGTCGACATCCTGATGCGCCGCCGCCAGAACAACCCCATCCTGGTGGGCGAGGCCGGTGTCGGCAAGACGGCCGTGGTGGAAGGTTTCGCCCAGCGCATCGCGCGCGGCGACGTGCCGCCCAGCCTGAAGGAGGTGGAATTGCGCGCGCTGGACGTGGGCTTGCTGCAAGCCGGCGCCAGCATGAAGGGTGAATTCGAGCAGCGGCTGCGCAGCGTCATCGACGAGGTGCAGGCCAGTGCGAAGCCCATCATCCTGTTCATCGACGAGACCCACACGCTGGTGGGCGCCGGCGGCGCTGCCGGCACTGGTGACGCGGCCAATCTGCTGAAGCCGGCCTTGGCGCGCGGCACGCTGCGCACCATCGGCGCCACGACCTTCGCCGAATACAAGAAGCACATCGAGAAGGACCCGGCATTGACGCGGCGTTTCCAGACCGTGCAGGTGGACGAGCCCGACGAGCCCAAGGCCATCCTGATGATGCGCGGCGTGGCCAGCACGATGGAGAAGCACCACAAGGTGCAGATCCTCGATGAGGCGCTGGAAGCAGCGGTGAAGCTGAGCCACCGCTACATCCCGGCGCGCCAGCTGCCCGACAAGTCGGTCAGCCTGCTCGACACCGCTTGCGCGCGCGTGGCCGTGAGCCTGCACGCCACGCCGGCCGAAGTGGACGACTGCCGCAAGCGCATCGAAGCGCTGCAAACCGAGCTCGGCATCATCGGCCGCGAACGCGCCATCGGCATCGACATCGGCAAGCGCGAGGACGACGCCAACGATCTGTTGACGAGCGAGCGCGCCCGACTGGCCGCGCTGGACACCCGCTGGGCCGAAGAAAAGACCCTGGTGGACGAACTGCTGGCACTGCGCGCCAAGCTGCGCTCGGGCGTGAAGCCGGTGGAGGGCACGGGCAGCAACCTGGAAGCCGCTGCCGCTGAAACCGCAGCCGCCGAAGGGCTGACGGCAGGTGACCTCGAAAGCCAGCGCCTGGCCGATCTGGCGCAGCTGAAGGTGGTGCAGGACAAGCTGAGCGCGCTGCAAGGCGAAACGCCGCTGATCCTGCCCACGGTGGACTACCAGGCCGTGGCCGCGGTGGTGGGCGACTGGACGGGCATTCCCGTCGGGCGCATGGCGCGCAACGAGATCGAGACCATCCTGAAAGTGGCCGGTGCCCTGGCACAGCGCGTCATCGGGCAAGACCACGCCATGGAGATGATTGCCAAGCGCATCCAGACCAGCCGCGCCGGCCTGGACAACCCGAGCAAGCCGATTGGTGTATTCATGCTCGCCGGCACTTCAGGGGTCGGCAAGACCGAAACCGCGCTGGCGCTGGCCGAAGCGCTTTACGGCGGTGAGCAG
>JBBSCV010000026.1:0-19501 GCA_038249925.1 Burkholderiales bacterium | reverse complement strand
GCCAGTGCATAAGACCAATCGCGGAAGCCACCTTCGGTGTACTTCATGATGTTGCCCTTGTGCACGATGGTGACGCTGGGCTTGTCGTTGTCGATGGCGTACTGGATGGCCTTGCGCACCAGCCGCTCGGTGCCTTCGCGGCTGACCGGCTTGATGCCGATGCCCGAGGTGTTCGGGAAGCGAATCTTCTTGACGCCCATCTCGTCCTGCAGGAACTTGATGAGCTTCTTGGCCTTCTCGCTTTCGGCCTCGAACTCGATGCCGGCATAGATGTCTTCCGAGTTCTCGCGGAAGATGACCATGTGGGTCTTTTCGGGTTCCTTCACCGGGCTGGGCACACCCTTGAAGTACTGGATGGGGCGCAGGCAGACGTAGAGATCAAGCTCCTGGCGCAGCGCCACGTTCAGGCTGCGGATGCCACCGCCCACGGGGGTCGTCAGCGGGCCCTTGATGCTGACGACGTAGTCGCGCACGGCGCTCAAGGTTTCTTCAGGCAACCAGACGTCGGGGCCGTAGATCTTGGTGCTTTTCTCGCCGGCGTAGACCTCCATCCAGTGGATCTTGCGCTTGCCACCGTAAGCCTTGGCCACGGCCGCATCCACCACTTTCAGCATCACCGGCGTGATGTCCCGCCCGGTGCCGTCGCCCTCGATGTAGGGAATGATGGGCTGGTCTGGAACATTGAGCGAGAAGTCCGTGTTGACGGTGATCTTCTGGCCTGCTTCGGGCACCTTGATGTGCTGGTACATGGGTGTGAGGTCTCCGCAGGGCCGGCAAAATCATGCCGGCGTGTTGGTGTCATCGAACCCGAAATTCTAAGTCACCGTCCCTGCCGTGCCGCTGACGCCGGGGCTGGCGCGCAGCACACGAACTGCAGGGCTCAGAGGCTGAGAGTTTTTCGAGCGTGACCGAGCAGCGCGTCAAAAGGCTTCCGATCTAGGCGCAAAGCACAGCCATAGCTCGGGCTATGGCGCGCATTTGCAACGACGAGCGGGTGTCTTTTGGCGTGATGAGTGGGCATGATCGAAAGACTCTCAGCCTCTCAGGCCAAGCCGCAGAACACGGCGATCTGGTGCCACATGCCGTGCCCCAGCGCCCACACCGAAACACCCACGAGCAGCGCGCCAGATGCCCGCACCGCCAGGCGCTCGCGCGCAGCGGCTTGGCCCCCTTGCATCAGCTTCTTCCATGCCCACGGGCCCACAAGCAGGCCCGGTGCAGAGGCCAGCGCAAAGCCACCCATGGCCAGCGCGCCGGTGGCTGCGCTGCTGCCCAAGGCGGCCACCAGCAAGGCCGACTGCAGCAAGCCGCAAGGCCAGGCCACCCACAGAGCCCCGGCCATGGTGGCGCGGCCGGGGCCCTGCACCTGCTGCCAGCCCGCCGGCGCCAAGGTGGGGCTGCGGCCGAGTTGCGACATCCACACCGGCTGCTGCGCACGGATCAACAGCCACAGGCCGAGCGCCAGCGCTGCCACATGCAACAGCACCCACAGCGGACGCAAGGCAGGGCTCCACTGCGACCAGCCGGCCAGCACCGCAACGCTGGAGGCCACGAGGGCCCCGCCCGCGGCATAGCTGGCCACGCGTGCCAACTGAAAGGCGGCCACGTTGCCGCGCTTGTAGCCCGTGGCCGCAGCGCAGGGCGCACTGCACATGGCCGTGCAGTGCGGCGCGCCGACCAGGCCGAGCAGAGTCGCGCTGAGGATGAGGGGAAGCTCCACCCTCAGATGATGCGCGAGAAACGCTCGCGGGCACGGTCGGCCTGAAGATGGCGGTCGAACACCATGGCCACGGCGCGCACGAAGAACCAGCCTCGGGCCGTGACCTGGATCTCGTGGTCATTCACCTCCACGAGGCCCTGCGCTTGCAGGGGTTCGAGGTTCTCGAACTCTGGTGCGAAGAGTTCGCGCATCGTCACCAGGTGCGCGGCATCGATGCTCTCGAAATCCACCCTCCCCTGGCACATCAAGGCCATGATGACAGCACGGCGCAGCAGGTCGTCGCGCGTCAGAGCCAGGCCACGAACCACCGGGAACTGCCCCTGAGCCAACGCGTCGTGGTACTCGGCCAGTGTCTTGGCGTTCTGACTGTAGGTGGCGCCGACACGGCCGATGGCCGAGACACCCAGGCCGAGGAGGTCCTTGTCGGGTTGCGTGGTGTAGCCCTGAAAGTTGCGGTGCAGCCGGCCCTGGCGCTTGGCCACCGCCAGGGCGTCGTCGGGCAGCGCAAAGTGGTCCATGCCGATGTAGCTGTAACCGTGGGCGATGAAGCCGGCCATGCCGTCGCGCAGCATCTGCAGGCGCTGTTCAGCGCTGGGCAGGGCCGCGGTGTCGATGCGGCGCTGCGGCTTGAAACGCTGCGGCAGATGGGCATAGGCATACAGAGCGATGCGCGTGGGCCGCAACTCTGCCACCTGCGCGATGGTGCGCTGGAAGGATTCGGGCGTCTGCATCGGCAGGCCGTAGATGAGGTCGGCGTTGATCGACGCGAAGCCCAGGGCTTGCGCCTCTTGCACCAGTTCACGCACGCTTTCGAAGGGCTGCACGCGGTGCACCGCCTGTTGCACGGCCGGGTCGAAGTCCTGCACACCGAAGCTGATGCGGTTGAATCCCATCGCCGCCATTCGACGCAGTCGCTCGCGCGAGACGGTGCGCGGGTCGACCTCGATGCTCACCTCGGCATCGGCCTGAAGGCAGAAGGCGGCGCGCAGCATGGCCAGCAGGTCGGCCAGTTCTTCGTCGCTCAGGAAGGTGGGCGAGCCACCACCCAGGTGCAGTTGCGACACCGGCTGTCCGCGCCCCAGCTCGGCGACGTGCAAGTCAACCTCGCGCTGCAGGTCGGCCAGGTATTCCCTGGCGCGGCTCTTGTGCTTGGTGATGATCTTGTTGCAGGCACAGTAGTAGCACAACGCCTCGCAAAACGGGATGTGCACGTAGATGGACAGCGCCGCGGCACCTTCCACGGCGGCGCCCAGCCACCCCTGGCCCCGCCGGCGCAGCACCTCGCGGTATTCGGCCGGACCGAAGGCCTCGACGTAGCGGTCGGCCGTGGGATAGCTGGTGTAGCGCGGGCCCGGCACATCCAGACGGCGCAGCAGGGCCTCGGGCAGCAGTTCTTCCAGCGGTGGAGCCATGAACGTGTTCATGCCCACACTCTGCCCAAGCGCAGGCGGCGCGTCTTGACGCCGCTCAAACCTTGGCGAGAGTGCGGTGAGCAATGGGCGATACTGTTCCCATGCAAGCAATACCCGCCGTTGTCCGCCTTGAGCCCTTCAAGGCAGCCTGCTCCAGTTGCAACTTGCGCGAGCTGTGCCTGCCGGTGGGCATCGCGGAAGAACAGATGGACCGCCTGGATGCCATCGTTGGCGCGAGGCGCAGCCTGGCGCGCGGCGAGGTGCTGTTTCGAACGGGCGAGCACTTCACCTCGCTCTACGCGGTGCGCACCGGCTTTTTCAAGACCTGCCTGTCGTCTGAAGACGGCCGCGACCAGGTGACGGGCTTCCAGATGGCCGGCGAATTGCTGGGCCTCGACGGCATCGGCACCGACCACCACACCTGCGACGCCGTGGCGCTGGAAGATTCGCAGGTCTGCGTGATTCCCTATACGCAGCTGGAAGAGCTGTCGCGTGAGATCTCAGACCTGCAGCGGCACTTCCACAAGATCATGAGCCGCGAAATCGTGCGCGAACACGGCGTGATGCTGCTCCTGGGCAGCATGCGGGCTGAAGAACGCCTGGCTGCCTTCTTGCTGAACCTGACGCAGCGCCTGCGCGCGCGCGGCTTCTCGGCCAGCAGCCTGGTGCTGCGCATGACGCGCGAGGAAATCGGCAGCTATCTGGGCCTGAAGCTCGAGACCGTCAGCCGCGCCTTCAGCAAGTTCCAGGAAGACGGTGTGCTGGACGTGAAGCAGCGCCAGATCCAGGTGCTGAATCCGCAGGCGTTGCAAAACCTGGTCAACGGCAGCGCCTGTTAGACCTCAAGGTTCAACCTCAATTGTCGACGCTCAATTGTTGACGCTCAATAGTTAAAGCTCAGTTCGCCAGTTCGTCGCGGTTGAGCTCGACAGCGGGGCGATGCAGCAGCAGCGTCAGCGCACAAGCCGCGGCCGTGGCAGCCCAGAACACGAAGAAGGCAGCCGAGTAGACAGCGGTTGCCGACCAGTTCAGCGCAGTGCCTCCCAGCGTGTGCAGCGTGCCCGGGTCGACAAAGGCGAACACGGCGATCTCCAGCACACCGGCCACCATGAAGGCTGGCCAGGCAACAGCAGCAAGATGGCGGCCCAGCGGGTTCATCGCGTTGCGCTCCTTCAACGCCCCGGAGTTGCCGCGTGGTTGCGGCCCTGCACCGCCGGCTGCTCTGACTTGCTCTTGGCACCGCCGGTGGGCAGCACGGGGTCGGGGTTCATGATGGCCAGGCCCAGGGTGATGAAACTGGCCACCACCACCACCGCCGGCCCGCCGATGACCAGCCAGACCATGGGAAACCGCCACCAGGCGGCGGTGGGCGCAATGGTGGGGCGCGGAACAGTAGGTTCGACAGAGGACGGCATGCAGAACGCTCCAGACGGCGCCGTCAACGCGGCACCAGAAAAGTAGATTTTTCGGCCAGCGTGCGCGAAGCGCCGCCGTCGGTCTCGGCCAGGCGCTCGACCTTGAAGCGCACCACATGCGCGCCGCTGCCGGCGGCCTGCGCCGATTGCGGCGGCACCCGCAAGGCCACCGGCACCCATCGGGCGTCAGCGGGCTGCACACTCACTTCGGCGGCCAAGTCGGTGGTGATGCCGGCCAGGCCTTCAGCGCTGATGCGGTAGCGCTGCACTCGCTCGGTGGCATTCATGATCTGCAGGCGATAGACGTTTTCGACCCAGCCGTCTTCGACAACGCGCGCCAGCGCACCTCGGTCGCGCACCACGTCCACCCGGAAGGGCGATCGCGTCAGCAGGCTGAACAGCAGGCCGGCGCAAACCAGCACCAGCACAGCGCTGTAGCCCAGCACACGCGGACGCAGCACGCGCTTGAGGACCTCGCTGCGCGAAAGGTGCTGCTGCAGCCCGTTTTGCGTGTCGTAGCGGATGAGCCCACGCGGGTACTGCATCTTGTCCATCACGCCGTTGCAGACATCGATGCAGGCGGTGCAGCCAATGCATTCGTATTGCAGGCCATTGCGAATGTCGATACCCGTGGGGCAGACCTGCACGCACAGCCCGCAATCGATGCAATCGCCTTGCTTGGTGGCCTTGACGTCGGCGCGCACATCGGTCGTGCGCGCGTCCTGCGCGCGCTTGGTGCGCGCGCCGCCGCGCGGCTCACCGCGCGTCTGGTCGTAGGTGACGACCAGCGTGTCCTTGTCGAACATCACGCTCTGGAAGCGCGCATACGGGCACATGTACTTGCACACCTGCTCGCGCATCCAGCCCGCGTTGCCGTAAGTGGCAAAGCCGTAGAACAAGACCCAGAACGACTCCCAGGGGCCGAGGCCCAGGCTCAGCGCCGAGGTACCGAGTTCCTGAATCGGCGTGAAGTAGCCGACGAAGGTGAAACCCGTCCACAGGCCGATGGCAATCCACACCACTTGCTTGCCGCCCTTGCGCAGCAGCTTCTCAAGACCCCAGCGCGCCTTGTCCAGCTTCATGCGACGCATGCGGTCGCCTTCGATGTGGCGCTCCACCCACATGAAGATCTCGGTGTAGACGGTCTGCGGGCAGGCGTAGCCGCACCACAGCCGCCCGGCCACGGTGGTGAAGAGAAACAGCGCATAGGCGCTGACGATGAGCAGGCCCGTCAGGTAGATGAAGTCCTGCGGGTAGAGCACCAGGTCGAAGATGTAGAAGCGGCGCGCCCCGAGGTCGAAAAGCACGGCCTGGCGGTCGTTCCACGGCAACCATGGCAGGCCATAGAAGACCAGTTGCGTGGCCCAAACCAGTGCCCACCGCCAACCGGCAAACCAGCCGGTGACGGCGCGCGCGTAAATCTTCTCCTGCTTCTCGTACAGCCAGATCACCCGTTCGCGCGCCTCGCCTACCGCGCCTGCATCAGCGGTCGAGGAGGCCACCGCTGTGGCCGGCGGCTTCACTTTTGCGCCACCCGCGCGCCCTGTGACAAGCTCAATACATAAGCACCCAGCACGTGCACCTGCTCGGGCGTGAGCAGCTTGCCCTGCGCCGGCATGACGTTGTTGATGCCCTGGTTGATGATGTCGACGATGGCCTGCTCGCCATAGCCGTGCAGCCAGATCTTGTCGGTGAGATTGGGCGCGCCCAACGCTGCGTTGCCCTTGCCATCGCCGCCGTGGCAAGCCGCGCAGGTGGCGAACTTGGCCTGGCCGAGTTGCGCCGCGGCACTGTTGTGCGCGCCTCCCGAGAGGCTCAACACATAGTTGGCCAGGTTGCTCACATCGGCCGCACTGCCCACGGCCGCGGCCAGGGCGGGCATCATGCCGACGCGGCCCTGCGTGATCACCTGCTTGACGTAGTCGTGCGAAACAGCTCCCAGCCAGTCGGCATCGGTGAGGTTCGGAAAACCCTTGCTGCCGCGAGCATCGCTGCCGTGACACTGCGCGCAGTTGTTCAGAAAGAGGCGCTGCCCGATGCCCATCGCGAGCTCGTCACGCGCCAGTTCTTCGGCATTCATCGGCGTGTACTTGGCATACACCGGCGCCATCGCAGCGACAGCCTTCTTCTGCTCGGCTTCGAACTGACCGACGCTCGTCCAGTTCAGAGTGCCGGGGTTCGTGCCCAGGCCCGGGTAGAAGGCCAGGTAGATGGCCGAGAAGACCACGGTGATGACGAACAGCCACATCCACCAGCGTGGCAAGGGGTTGTTCATCTCGCGCAGGTCTTCGTCCCAGACGTGGCCGGTGGTGTTGTCGTCGGACATCACGCGGCGGCGCGCCGCAATCGCCAGCAAGAAGAGACAGAAAATCAGGCTCAGCACCGTGGTGCCAGCCACGAACCAGGCCCAGCCGACATGCACGAAGTCACTCACGGCGGCTCTCTTCCTGCCGCGGCGCGGCGTTGTCGTCTTCGATGAACGGCAGCATCGCAGCCTCTTCGTGTTCGCCGCGTCGTCGGCTGCTGTAGGTGTACACCACCAGCACGAGGAAGAGCACGAAGCCCATCAGCGTGACCACCGCTCGCAGGTCATTGACGTCCATGTCTGTTGCCTTTGCTTATTTGCGCGCGGTGCCCAGCACCTGCAGGTAGGCGATGAGCGCATCCATCTCGGTACGACCCTTCACGTCTTCGGCGGCCTTGACGATCTCTTCGTCGCTGTAAGGCACGCCCACCCTGCGCAGGGCCCGCATGCGAGGGGCCATGTCGTCGGCGTCGACCGTGGCATGCAGCAGCCAGGGGTAAGCCGGCATGTTGGACTCGGGCACCAGGTCGCGCGGGTTGTACAGGTGCGTGAGATGCCACTCGTCGCTGTACTTGCCGCCGACGCGGTGCAGATCGGGGCCGGTGCGCTTGCTGCCCCACTGGAAGGGATGGTCGTAGACGAACTCGCCGGCTGTGGAGTGCGGGCCATAACGCAGTGCCTCGGCGCGGAAGGGGCGCACCATCTGCGAGTGGCAGTTGTAGCAACCTTCGCGGGTATAGATGTCGCGCCCGGCCAGCTGCAGCGCGGTATAGGGCTTCACGCCTTCCAGCGGCTGCGTGAGAGAACGCTGGAAAAACAGTGGAACGATTTCCACCAGCCCGCCCACTGCCAGCGCCACGAGGATGAGCACGATCATCAGGAAGTTGCTGGTCTCGATCTTCTCGTGACCGCCGGGTTTCTCTATCTTTGCCATGGTTCTTGCTCCGCGGCGTTCAGGCGTGGGCCGGCGTGGCGCCGGGAACAGGGATGCGCACCTCGGTCGGGCTGCCGTTGCGCACCGTCATCACGGTGTTCCAGGCCATGATGAGCATGCCGCTGAGGTAGAGCAGGCCTCCAACCAAGCGCACCACGTAGTACGGGAAGGTGGCCTTCACGCTCTCGACGAAGCTGTAGACCAGCGTGCCGTCAGGATTCACCGCACGCCACATCAGGCCCTGCATGACACCGGCGATCCACATCGCGGCGATGTAGAGCACGATGCCCACGGTGGCCACCCAGAAGTGCACTTCGATGGCCTTCACGCTGTACATCTGCTTCTGGCCGAACAGGCGCGGGATCAGGTAGTACAGGCTGCCCATGCTGATGAGCCCGACCCAGCCCAGGGCGCCGCTGTGCACGTGGCCCACGGTCCAGTCGGTGTAATGGCTGAGCGCGTTGACGGTCTTGATCGACATCATCGGACCCTCGAAGGTACTCATGCCGTAGAACGACAGGCTCACGATGAGGAACTTCAGGATCGGGTCGTCGCGCAGTTTGTGCCAGGCACCGCTGAGCGTCATGATGCCGTTGATCATGCCGCCCCAGCTCGGCGCCAGCAGCACCAGGCTGAAGACCATGCCCACGCTCTGCACCCAGTCAGGCAGAGCGGTGTAATGCAGGTGGTGCGGGCCGGCCCACATGTAGGTGAAGATCAGCGCCCAGAAGTGCACGATGCTCAGGCGGTAGCTATATATCGGGCGCTCGGCCTGCTTCGGAATGAAGTAATACATCATCCCCAGGAAGCCGGCGGTGAGGAAGAAGCCCACCGCGTTGTGGCCGTACCACCACTGGATCATCGCGTCCTGCACGCCCGCGTACGCGCTGTAGCTCTTGAACGGGCCAGCAGGAATGGCGGCACTGTTGACGATGTGCAGCAGCGCCACCGCAAGGATGAAGGCCCCGAAGAACCAGTTGGCCACGTAGATGTGGCGTACCTTGCGGATGCCGATGGTGCCGAAGAAGACAACGGCATAACTGACCCACACCACCGCGATCAGCAGGTCGATCGGCCATTCGAGTTCGGCGTACTCCTTGCCCTGCGTGTAGCCCAACGGCAGGCTGATGGCCGCGGCCAGGATGACGAGCTGCCAGCCCCAGAACGTGAAGAGCGCCAGCTTGGGCGCGAACAGCCGCGTCTGGCAGGTGCGCTGCACCACGTGGTAAGAACACGCAAAGAGAGTGCAGCCGCCGAAAGCAAAGATCACCGCATTGGTGTGCAGCGGCCGCAGCCTGCCGTAGCTCAACCACGAGATGCCGAAGTTCAGTTCGGGCCAGGTCAGCTGTGCGGCAATGATCACGCCGACAAGCATGCCGACGACACCCCAGACCACGGCAGCCAGCGTGAACAGCCGCACGGTGGCGTCGGTGTAGACGGCCGTGCTCTGGGCGTCTGCGCTCTGGGCGCCGGTGCCCAGCGGGCCTGCGCCCTGGGTGCCGGTGACGGCGGTAGATGCCATGGACTTCTCCTCTTCGCTACTTCTGGAACTTGATTCAGGATTCTTCAGCGCCGGCTGATATTCTGCTTTGACGTTGGTCAACCGGCGGCGTCTCGTCTGTCAGGATGCGTTCAGCTTCGTAGTCAAGTTCTTCGAACTGACCGCGATGCACGGCCCAGCCGAACACCGCGATGATGATGAGAACCAGCACTGCTGACAACGGAATCAAGAGATACAGACTTTCCATGCCTTCTAACCTTCAGCGCGCCGCGCGCAAGGCGTTGCCGATGACGAGCAGCGAGCTCAAGGCCATGCCCAGGCCCGCAGCCCACGGCGGCAGCAATCCGGCCACGGCCAGCGGAATGCTGGTGGCGTTGTAAGTCGCGGCCCAGAGCATGTTCTGGCGCACGATGCGCACCGCACGCAAGGCCGTGCGGCGCGCCCGCACCAAGTCGCCCAGGTCGTTCGAGGTGATGACCGCATCGGCCTGGCCGCGAGCGACCAGGGCGCCCTGCCCCATCGCCAGCGAGACATCGGCCCGCGCCAGCACCGGCGCATCATTCACGCCGTCGCCGACCATGGCCACCTTGCGGCCGGCTTGCTGGGCCTGCGCGATGGCGGCCAGCTTGTCTTCGGGCGTCGCGTGTGCATGCCAGTCTGTCACCTGCAGGCGCTGCGCCAGGGCCTGTGCACGCCCGGGGGCGTCGCCCGTCAACAGCGTCAGGTGCAGACCATCGTCACGCAAGGCCTGCAGCGCTTGCAGCGTGCCGGGGCGCAGCGTTTCTTCGAGCTGGAAGTTCGCCAGCAAGCGACCGTTGCATGCCAGCTGCAGCCGGCTTTCGCCTTCATCGGCGCCGTCGTCCCCGCCAGAACCGTCCGTCGCATCGGCCCGATCCTCGAATTCAGCCCCAGTGGCCTCAGTCACCCAGCCAGCAGCGCCCAGACGCCACTCGCGGCCGTCGCTGCCCAGCGCCTTCAGGCCGCGGCCGGCCACTTCTTCCACGGCCGACCAGACCACAGGTAGCCCAGCCGCTGCCGGCACGGCGCTGACCAAGGCCTGCGCCACGGGGTGCGACGACCATGCCCCCAAGCTCGCCGCATGTGCCAGCGCCGCATCTTCGCTGTTGAACACGGCCCGCCCGGCCTCTGTGAGCCGCAGCCCCCGCAACTGCAGATGGTCCTCCGTCAGCGTGCCGGTCTTGTCCAGAAACACCTGCTGCACGCGCGCCAAGCGCTCGAGTGCGTCGAGCCGCTGCAGCAGCACACCGCGCCGCGCCAGGCCGCTTGCAGCGGCCACCAGCGTGGCCGGCGCCGCCAGCGACAGCGCACAAGGGCAGGTGACGATGAGCACCGCCACCGCCACCCACACCGCACGCGTGGGGTCGATGAAGCTCCAGACGGCGGCCGCCCCGGCCGCGATCAGCAGCACCGTCCACAAGAAGGGCGCAGCCCAGCGGTCGGCCAGCAGCGCTGCGGCAGGCCGCTGCGCGCTGGCGCTCTTCATCATCGCGACGATGGCCTGCAGGCGGGTGTCGCCGCCCACGCGCTGCACGCGCATCAACACCGGCGCGCCCAGGTTCGTGCTGCCGGCCACCACCGCGGCGCCGACGGGTTTGTCCACGGGTTCGCTCTCACCGGTGAGCAAGGCTTCGTCGGCGCGCGTGTGGCCTTCTTCCAGCAAGCCATCGGCTGGGAAAGCCTGGCCCAGCGGAACCCGCACCAGATCGCCAGCGCGCAGGCGCTGCAGGCTCACGGCAGTGGCATCGCCGTCGGGGCCGATGCGCCAGGCCATCTCGGGCAGCCGCGCCAACGAGCCTTCGAGTGCCTCCGCCGCACGGTGACGGGCGCGCAACTCGAGGTAGCGCGCACCGAGCAGGAAACTGACGAACATCGTCAGCGAATCGAAGTAGACCTCGTGACCGAAGACGCCATCGGGCGAGAAGGTGGCGCCCGTGCTGGCGATGAAAGTGATGGCGATACCCAGCGCCACCGGCACATCCATGCCGATGCGCCGGGTGCGCATCGCTACCCATGCGCCCTGGAAAAAAGGGCCGGCAGAAAAAGCCATCACAGGCAGCGTGATGAGCCAGCTGCCCCAGTTCAGCAACTGGCGCAAGTCGGGCGCCAGCTCGCCGGGGCCGGCCACGTAGCTGGGCGTGGCCAGCATCATCACCTGCATGGCGGCGAAAGAGGCCACGAACAAGCGCCACAGGGCCTTGCGATGAGCCTGGCGGCGAAGTGCGCGCGCCGGCGCGGCGACGTCTGGCACAGCGTCGTAGCCGGCCGCACGGACGGCCGCGATGAGCGCCGACGGCCGCGTCAACGCCGGGTCCCACAACACGGTGGCGCGTTCACTCGCGGCGCTGACAGTGGCCTGCTGCACACCGGCCACACGCTGCAAAGCGTGTTCGATGAGCCCGCTGCAGGCCGCGCAATACAGACCCGACAGCGCCAGTGTCGTCTCGGCCAACGGCTGGCCGCTGGCGGCCTGCAGCCAGCGCGTGCAACCGCCGAACTCGACAGGGTCGTCGAGCACGTGCAGATTGGCGTCGAGGGGGATGGCGGAAGCTGTGACGGTGGCCATGGGCTCAGGCCCTTGTGCGATGGCGATAATCTAGGCGCACTCTCTGCCGCCGTCCATGACCTCCATCAAGCCTCTGCTTCTCGTCACCGCCCTCACGGCTCTTCTCTTCGCCGGCGGCGCCGCGGCGCAAACCGGCCCGCAGCCGCGCTTGAAGACCGCGGCACTGACGGTCGGCATGCATGTCATTCAAGCCGAACTGGCCGTCACACCCGCGCAACAGCAGGTGGGCATGATGTTTCGCCGCAGCATGGGCGCCAACGAGGCGATGCTGTTTGTCGAAGAAACAGCGGGCTTGCGTTGCTTCTGGATGCGCAACACATTCATCCCGCTGAGCATCGCCTTCATCGCTGACGACGGCACCGTCGTCAATATCGCCGACATGAAGCCGCAGTCCGACGAATCGCACTGCTCGGCCCGCCCAGTGCGTTTTGCGCTGGAGATGAATGTCGGCTGGTTTGCGAAACGGGGCATCAAGGCCGGCAGCAAGCTGCGCGGCGCCCCGTTCGGCAACTGAGCCGCGACCGTTAGGCGTAGTTGGCCTCGGCAAAGCCCCAGTCCACCAGCTTGTCGAAGAAGGTCTCGACGTACTTCGGACGCAGGTTGCGGTAGTCGATGTAGTAGGCGTGTTCCCACACGTCCACCGTCAGCAGGGCCTGGTCGGTGGTGGTCAGTGGCGTGCCGGCCGCGCCGGTGTTGACGATGTCCACGCTGCCGTCTGCCTTCTTCACGAGCCAGGTCCAGCCGCTGCCGAAGTTGCCCACGGCGCTCTTCACGAAGGCTTCCTTGAAGGCGGTGTAGCTGCCCCATTTGGCGTTGATGGCCGCGGCCAGCGCGCCGCTGGGTTCACCGCCGCCGGCTGGCTTCATGCAGTGCCAGAAGAAGGTGTGGTTCCAGACCTGTGCCGAATTGTTGTAGATGCCGCCGCTGGACTTCTTGATGATGTCTTCCAGGGCCATGGCCTCGAACTCGGTGCCCTTCTGCAGGTTGTTGAGGTTCACCACGTAGGCGTTGTGGTGCTTGCCGTGGTGGAACTCCAGCGTCTCTTTGCTGTAGTGCGGCGCCAAGGCGTCGATGGCGTACGGAAGGGCGGGCAGGGTGTGTTCCATGGTGCTGATTTCCTCTGGCTATTTGCAGGAGCAAGGGTTTGCTTGAAGCGGCCTTCATTGTAGGCAGCGCGGTTCAGAGCGTAGGCGGCATGGGCACACCCGTCTGTGCGCTGGGCGTGGTGGCTCGTGCTTCTACACGCTGCACCAGCGCCAGCGCCTGGCCGTCGGCCCACACGGCGCGCACTTCCTGGCCGGGACGCAGCGCACTTGCACTCACCACCGGCCGTCCGTCGTCGGCTTCCACCCAGGCGTAACCCCATTGCAGCACGCGGTACGGGTCGTGGGCCTGCAAGCGCAGTTCGGCGGCCTGCAGGCGCTGTGGCTCGGCCTTCAGGCGCTGTGTCACCGCGCGATGCAGGCGTTCCTGCAGGCGTTGCGGCGCTTCGGCCAGACGCTCGCGGCGCTGCAGCATGGCGCGCTGCAAGCGGGCCCCCAAGGCATCCAGCCGCTGCATCTGGCCCAGCAAGCCGCGCGCCGGCTGCCCCAGGCGCAGGGCCAGGTTGTCCAGGCGCTGCGCCTGGGCTTGCAGCGCGCGTTCCAGCGCGCGCCGCATCAGCATTTCGCGGGCCTGCACGGCGCCGAGGGCTTCGTCGCGCGCCGGTGCGGCCAGCTCGGCCGCGGCCGTGGGCGTGGGCGCGCGCAGGTCCGCGGCCAGGTCGCACAGGGTGACGTCGGTTTCGTGGCCCACGCCGCACACCACCGGCAGCGGGCAGGCCGCCACCGCCTGCACCACCCTTTCGTCGTTGAAGGCCCACAAGTCTTCCAGCGAGCCGCCACCGCGCACCAGCAGCAGTGTGTCGACCTCGGCACGCTCGCCCGCCAGGCGCAGCGCCGCCGCCAGGGCCGCAGGAGCTTCGGCGCCCTGCACCAGGCTCGGGTACACGACCACCCGCAAGTGCGGCGCGCGCCTCTGCAGCGTCGTCAGCACGTCGTGCAGGGCCGCAGCACCCAATGAGGTGACGATGCCCACGGCGCGCGGAAAAGCCGGCAGCGGCCGTTTGCGTTGCGCATCGAAGAGCCCCTGTGCCTGCAGCCGCGCACGCCGGCGCAGGAACTCCTCGTACAGCGTGCCGGTGCCCAGGCGCTGCAGTGATTCGACCACCATCTGCAACTCACCGCGTGCGTCGTAGATGCCCAGGCGCCCGCGAGCCTCCACCTGCTGCCCGTCGGCCGGCGCGAAGTCGGTCAGCACGGCGGCGCGGCGGAACATCGCGCAGCGCAGCAGCGCCGGGGCTCCTTCCATGTCCTTCAGCGTGAAGTAGCAGTGGCCGCTGCCGGCACGCGAGAAGCCGGAGAGTTCACCGCGCACCGTGACAGCACCGAAGCGCGCGGCCAGTGCGTCGCCGGTGGCCAGCAGCAGCGCGGCCACACCCCAAGGCAGCCGCGTCACCGGGGCCGAACTGCGCTCATTTATGGACTCATCCACGCGCAGGGCCACGGCCGGCGCGGCGCAGGATGCCCACAGCCGCGCCGTTGCGTGCTTTCCGGGCAGTCTGGCCAGTCACGCGACAGTCGCATTCGTGCAAGTCTTTGATTTGCATGAAGAATTTGTTGCCTAAAAAACGGGCACCGTGCCGCAGCGCTTGGGGCGTCGCGCGTTTTGGGGCCCGTCAAGCAGCTTTTCCACAGAGTTGTCCACATCTTCGGTGGGCAGTGGTCAGCCGGTTTCGCAAGCGAAGGAAACTCAACTGGGCGGCGCAGGGGCATCGGCCATAATGGCTTGCGACTGGCTTGGCGCCAGACCTGAAGTTTCAGCCCCTCGCCTGAGAACCCCTTGCTGTCCATCATACAAGCGGCCGGTTGGCCGATCTGGTCTCTCATCCTCTGCTCCATCGTGGCCCTGGCGCTGATCATCGAGCGCCTGTACCAGTTGCGGCCCTCGCTGGTGGCGCCGGCCTCGCTGCTGGACGAGGTCATCGGTGTCACGCGGGCCAACTTGCCGGCCGCTGACGTGGTGAACAAGTTGGCCGACAACTCGGTGCTGGGCAGTGTGCTGGCCGCCGGCTTGCGCAGCGTGATCGCCGAGCCGCGCATCACCGAACAAGCGCTGCGCCAGTCTTTCGAGAACGCCGGCCGCGCCGCCGTGCACAAGCTCGAGCGCTATCTGAACACCCTGGGCACCATTGCCGCCTCGGCGCCGCTGCTGGGCCTGTTCGGCACCATAGTGGGCATGATCGAGATCTTCGCCTCGCAGGCGCCCAGCGGCCCTGGTGGCGTGGGCGGCAACCCGCAGCAGCTGGCGCACGGCATTTCAATCGCGCTTTACAACACCGCCTTCGGGCTGATGATCGCCATCCCTTCGCTCATGCTCTACCGCTATTTCCGCGGCCGTGTCGAAGAATTTCAGCTGGGCATGGAATTGGCTTCAGAGCGCATGGTGCCGCACCTGATGCGCTTCGTCGTGCGCACGCCGGCCTGAACCTGCCATCGCATGAAGTTCAGCCGTCGTCGCATGGAAGAACCGGAGATCAATCTGATCCCCTTCATCGACGTGCTGCTGGTGTTGCTGATCTTCCTGATGCTTTCCACCACCTATTCGCGCTTCACCGAACTGCAGATCAACCTGCCCGCTGCAGATGCCGAGAAACTGCAGCAGCGCCCCAACGAGGTGTTGGTGGCCGTGGCCGCCGACGGCCGCTACGCCATCAACAAGAAGGCCGTGGACGGGCGCAGCATCGAGCTGCTGTCGGCAGAGCTCGTGGCCGCTTCAGGCGGGCGCGCCGACACCGTGGTCATCATCTCGGCCGATGCGCTGGCGGCTCACCAGTCGGTGGTCAACGTGCTCGACGCCGCACGCCGCGCGGGCCTGGCGCGGCTGACCTTCGCGGCACAGTCGAGCACAGCCGCCGGCCGCTGATGGCGAGCCTGACGCCGTGGCCATGATGGCGCGGCTGGAGTCCGCGCTTCAGGCCTGCTGGTGGCGCCCGAAGCCCGACACCCTGGCCTGGCTGCTGTGGCCGCTGTCGCTGCTGTACCGGGGTTTGCTGGCGCTGCACAAGCGGCGCAGCGTGGCCGCCCCTCTGTTGCCTGTGCCTGTGCTGGTTGTCGGCAATTACGTGGTGGGCGGCGCTGGCAAGACACCCACCGTCATTGCCGTGGTGCAGGCCCTGCAGGCGGCCGGGCACCGCCCGGGCGTCATCTCACGCGGTCATGGCCGTGAGGGTGTGCAACCCCTGGCCGTGAACGACCTCGCCACTGCAGCGGCCGTGGGCGACGAGCCGCTGCTCATCCACCGCCGCTGCGGCGTGCCGGTGTGGGTGGGCAGGCAGCGCGCACAGGTGGCACTCGCGCTGTGCGCGGCCCACCCCGAGGTGGATGTGCTGGTGGCCGACGACGGCCTGCAGCACCGCGCTCTGCTGCGCCAGGCCGAGCTGGTGGTTTTCGATGAGCGCGGCGCCGGCAACGGCCTGCTGCTGCCGGCCGGCCCGCTGCGCGAGCCGCTGCCCGACAAGGCGCTCATGCAGCGGCGTGTGCTGTACACGAGCGGACGGGCCAGCACGGCCCTGCCAGGACTGCTGGCCGCGCGGCGCCTGTCCCTGGCATGGCCGTTGGCGGCCTGGCGCAGCGGCGATGCGTCACAGGCCCTGCCACTGCAGCAACTGCAGGGCCGGCCGCTGCTGGCCGTGGCCGGCATCGCGGCGCCAGAAAAGTTCTTCGGCATGCTCGCCACCGCCGGTCTGCATATCGATCGCATGCCGTTGCCTGACCATCACCCGTACACCACCCTGCCCTGGCCCGCGGGCACGGCCGATGTGCTGGTGACGGAGAAAGACGCCGTGAAGATGCAACCTATGGCGACGGGTGCCACGCGGGTGTGGGTGGTGCCGCTAGACTTGCAGCTGCCTGCCGGGTTGATGGACGAACTCGAGGCACTGCTCTTCGCTCCCCACCAAGTGCCACTCGCTGCCCCATGAGCCTGGACCACCGCCTGATCAACCTCCTGGTTTGCCCGGTCTGCAAGGGCCCGCTGGAAATGCGGCGCAATGCCGAGCAGCGCCCCACAGACCTGGTGTGCCCCGCCGACCGCCTGGCCTTCCCCCTGCGCGACGGCATTCCGGTGATGCTGGAAAGCGAAGCACGTCCGCTGGACGGCCCGGTCGCAGCGAACTGAGCCGGTCCGATGTCGGCGCCCTTGCCTTTCACGGTGCTGGTGCCGGCCCGGCTGGGCAGCACGCGGTTGCCGAACAAGCCCCTGGCCGACATCGCCGGCCTGCCCATGGTGGTGCATGTGGCAAGGCGCGCGGCCTTGAGCGGCGCCCAGCGTGTGGTGGTGGCCGCCGACGACGAGCGCATCCTGCAGTCTTGCGCCGCAAACGGCGTGCAGGCGGTACTGACACGCAGCGACCACGCCAGCGGCAGCGACCGCCTGGCCGAGGCCTGCGTGCTGCTGGGCCTGGACGGTGACGATGTCGTCGTCAACGTGCAGGGCGATGAGCCGCTGATCGACCCCGCGCTGGTGCGGCGCTGCGCCGAGTTGCTGGCCGAACGGCGCGACTGCGTGATGAGCACGGCGGCCCACGCCATCAGCGACTATGCGGACTACGTGAACCCGAATGTGGTGAAAGTGGTGCTGGACGCCGCCGGCCGCGCGCTCTACTTCAGCCGCGCGCCCATCGCCTGGTGGCGCGACGGACCCTTGCTTGGTGCAAGTGGTGCGAGTGGTTCGATTCGCGGCCGGACCTCATTGCCGACACCCGCACCGCTGCGCCATGTCGGCTTGTATGGCTACCGCGCCGGCTTCCTGCGCCGCTTTCCAGAGCTGCCTGCATCACCGCTGGAACAGACCGAGGCGCTGGAGCAACTGCGGGTGCTTTGGCATGGCGAGCGCATCGCGGTGCACGTGGCCCAAACCAGCCCCGGGCCGGGTGTGGACACGCCTGAAGACCTGGCCCGCGTGCGCGCCCTGTTCGCCAGCGGCAGCGCAGGTTCGTGAGGCCCCGGTGGGCCGTTTGCCGCGTCAGTTTGCGCCCGGATGTGCGTGATATTCTCGATCGAAGAGACAACGCAGCGGCGGTCCAGCCTGTCGCTCTGCGCCACCAGAAATCAAACTTTCGAGGCACTCGATGAGACTCATCCTGTTAGGCGCACCAGGCGCGGGCAAAGGCACGCAAGCCAGCTTCATCTGCAGGCAGTTCGAGATTCCGCAGATCAGCACCGGCGACATGCTTCGCGCTGCGGTGAAGGCGGGCACCCCGCTGGGTGTGGAGGCCAAGAAGGTGATGGACAGCGGTGGCCTCGTCAGCGACGACATCATCATCGGCCTGGTGAAGGAACGCATCACACAAGCCGACTGCAACGGCGGCTTTCTCTTCGACGGATTCCCGCGCACCATCCGCCAGGCTGACGCGATGAAGGAAGCCGGTGTGGCTCTCGATGTCGTGCTGGAGATCGACGTGCCCGAAGACGCCATCATCGACCGCATGAGCGGCCGCCGGGTGCACCCGGCATCGGGCCGCAGCTATCACGTGAAGTTCAACCCGCCGAAAGTGGACGGTGTGGACGACGTGAGCGGTGAGCCGCTGATCCAGCGCGACGACGACAAGGAAGCGACGGTGCGCAAACGCCTGCAGGTCTACCAGAACCAGACCCGGCCGCTGGTGGATTACTACAGCCAATGGGCTGCCAGCGGCAATGCAGGCGCACCGCGCTATGAGTGCATCAGCGGCACCGGCAGCGTCGAAGAGATCACTTCGCGCGTGATGGGTGCGCTGAACGCTTGAAGGGCTGAAGGCTAAAGCCCGGAACGACAAGGAAAGAGAAGCATGGACATTGCAGGCAAGGTTTTCATCGTCACGGGCGGCGCCTCAGGCCTGGGCGAAGGCACCGCGCGCATGTTGGCTACCGCCGGCGCCAAGGTGCTGGTGGCCGACCTGCAGGTAGAACGTGGCCAGGCGGTGGCCACCGAGATCGGTGGCGCCTTCGTCAAGTGCGATGTCAGCCAGGAAGCCGACGGCCAGACTGTCGTCGCTGCAGCCTTGGGCATGGGCAAACTGATGGGGCTGGTGAACTGCGCTGGCATCGCGCCGGCGGTGAAAACCGTGGGCAAGGAGGGCGCGCATCCGCTGTCCACCTTCACCAAGACCATTACCGTCAATCTGATCGGCAGCTTCAACATGATTCGCCTGGCCGCCGAGGCGATGGCGAAGAACGCCCCTGAGTCGACCGGCGAACGCGGTGTGATCATCAGCACCGCCAGCGTGGCCGCGTATGACGGGCAGATGGGACAGGCCGCTTACAGCGCCAGCAAGGGCGGCATCGTGGGCATGACGCTGCCCATCGCGCGCGACCTGGCGCGCAACGGCATCCGCAACATGACCATCGCGCCGGGCATCTTCGGCACGCCGATGATGTTCGGCATGCCGCAAGAAGTGCAGGATGCGCTGGCCGCCAGCGTGCCGTTTCCCAGCCGCCTGGGCACACCGGCCGACTTTGCCAAATTGGTGAAGCACATCGTCGAGAACGAGATGCTCAACGGTGAGGTGATTCGGCTGGACGGGGCGATACGGTTGGCGCCGAAGTAGCGG